>DAIUBZ010000274.1:0-2712 GCA_036846445.1 Sphingopyxis sp.
TGGCGGTCGCCGCCGCGTGCTGCGCCGCCTCTGCCGCCGCCTTGGCCTCTGCCATCAGCCGGGTTTCCCGCATCACTTCATTTTCGGTCTCCGGCGGCGGGGCGGGCGGTTTGGGGGCCTTTGTCATCTTGCATCCTGTCTGTTTTGTCCAGGCACCATGGCCGGCGTCTTGTGTCAACCAAGCGCCCGGGCCACCGGCAGATGCTCTGCGCCCATCGCCTCGGCCACCGCAGCATAGGTGATGTGGCCGTTCCACACATTCAATCCTGCCGCCAAATGGGGATCGCGGCTGAGCGCCGCCTGCCACCCCAGATTGGCAATCCGCAGCGCATGGGGCAAGGTGACATTGTTGAGGGCATAGGTGCTGGTGCGCGCCACGCCGCCCGGCATGTTGGCCACCGCATAATGCACGATGTCATCGACCACATAGGTGGGGTCGGCATGGGTGGTGGCATGGCTGGTTTCAAAACAGCCGCCCTGATCGATCGCGACATCGACCAGCACCGCGCCGGGCCGCATCGTCGCCAGCATCGCCCGCGACACCAATTTGGGGGCCTCTGCGCCGGGGATCAGCACCGCGCCGATCACCAGATCCGCCTCCGCCACGCAATCGGCCAGATTGGCGCGGTTGGAAAAGCGGGTTTTTGCCCGCGCCTCGAAGAAAGTCCCCACCCGTTCCAGCACCTCGGGATCGCGGTCCAATATCGTCACATCCGCGCCCAGCCCCACCGCCATTTGCGCGGCATTGAACCCGACCACCCCGCCGCCAATAATCGCCACCTTGCCCGGCAACACCCCCGGTACCCCGCCCAGCAGCACCCCGCGCCCGCCATGGGCCTTTTCCAGCGCCGTGGCCCCCGCCTGAATCGCCATCCGCCCCGCCACCTGGCTCATGGGTTTCAGCAGCGGCAGGCCGCCATGCGGGCTGGTGACGGTTTCATAGGCGATGCACACCGCGCCCGACGCCACCAGATCACGGGTCTGATCCGGATCGGGGGCCAGATGCAAATAGGTATACAGAATCTGGCCGGGCCGCAGCATGGCGCGCTCGGCGGCTTGCGGCTCCTTCACCTTGACCACCATGTCGGCGGCGGCGAAAATTTCGGCGGCTGTCCCCACCACTTCGCCGCCTGCGGCCTCATAGGCGGCATCGCTGGCGCCGACGCCAGCACCGGCGCCGGTTTCAACGAGCGCCCGGTGGCCGGCGCTGGTCAATTCGCGCACGCTTTCCGGGGTCAGGCCCACCCGATATTCATGATTTTTGATCTCGCGCGGGGTTCCGACAATCACGGTTGCTGCTCCTTTGACCACTGGTGCAGCCGTTATAGCCTGCGGGCCGGGTGGCGCAACACAAACACCGTTGCGGCGCGCGGCGGGGCGGGCGGGAACCCGGCCCCCGGGCCGCCGGCAAAGCGCCCATGGCTAACAGGCTGTTAACCAATTTCCGGCATCCCGGCCACCAGTCCCTATTTGCTGCACAGGATCAGCCATGACCGCACAGACGCCTATCGAAGCCCAGCCCATCGACCCGGTGTTGGTCGCCGCGCGCTATCCGCTGTTCGACCGCGATGGCCGGCTGCCGGACCGCGCGCGCGCGGTCCATGCCGCCATGAATGGCCGCTTTCGCGACGCCGCGCTGGTGTTCTGGCAAACCTATAATGAACTGCCCCGGGTGCCGCGCCGGGTGGAGGGGCGGCTGCTCGATGCATATATCGACGGCAGTTCCCGCTATATCGAGGCGCGGCTGAGCGCGCCGGACCAACAGCAATGGGTGACGATGTGCTGCCAAAATGCCCAGATGGTCGCCGCCGTTGGCATGGCGATTGCCGATGTTCAGGCCTGTCTCTTGGCCAGCCACGCCGTCATCATGGAACAGGTGCTGACGGCCCACGCCAATGACCTGCCCCGCGCGATTGAATTGGCGCAGACCGTGCAGGTGCTGGGCATGTTTGAAAATGACATCATGCAAATCTATTGGGCCAAGCTGGAGTCCGACAAATTGGGTGCCGAGCGGCGCGTGCTGGCGGAAGAGTTTGATCGGTCCATTGCCAGTCTGGTTCAGGAAACCGAGGTGCAGCGGGCCGGGGTCGAGGCCCAAACCGCCGCGACCGACAGTGCAGCGCAGGGCATGATCGCCAAAACCGCCGAAGTGGCTGCCGCGTCGGAACAATCGGCGCTGGCGATGCGCGAGGCGGCATCGACCGCCGCCGGGTTGATCCGCGCCATCGAAGATGCGCGCTGCGAGGTTGAGGTGTCGGGCGAGGTGGCGGCGCGGGCCGCCAAACAAGCCAGCGATGCGGTGGCGATGTCAGAAGCTTTGTCAAACCATGCCAAAGCGATTGAGTCGATATTGGGCCTGATTCGCGACATTGCCGGACAGACGAATTTGCTGGCGCTGAATGCCACGATCGAGGCGGCACGGGCGGGCGACGCCGGGCGCGGCTTTGCCGTGGTGGCGCAAGAGGTCAAAAGCCTGGCCAATGAAACCGCGCGGGCCACCGATGATATTGCCGGGAAAATTGCGACAATTCAGGCCGCGACCCAAGGCACGGTGACCGCGAATCAGTCGATTCAGACCACCATCGGCGAAATTTACGAATCCGCCCGCCGCATTCGCGATGCGATGGATGCCCAGGCGCAGACCGTCACCTCGATCACGGCGGCGGTGGATGAAACCGCGCTGGCCGCTGACAGCATGTCCACCACCATCGC
>DAIUBZ010000275.1:0-2702 GCA_036846445.1 Sphingopyxis sp.
TCCAGATTATGTTCGATCACCACCACGCTGTTGCCCTGCTCCACCAGCGCATGCAGCACATCCAGCAGTTTGCGGACATCCTCAAAATGCAGGCCAGTGGTCGGTTCGTCCAATATATACAGAGTCTTGCCAGTTGATCGGCGCGACAATTCCTTGGCCAGTTTGACCCGCTGGGCCTCGCCGCCGGACAGGGTGGTGGCTTGCTGGCCCACCTTGATATAGCCCAGCCCCACTTCGCACAGCATCGCCAATTTGTCGCGGATCGCGGGCACCGCCTTGAAGAACTCCGTCGCGTCCTCGATGGTCATGTCGAGGACATCGGCGATGCTCTTGCCCTTGAACTTCACCTCCAGCGTTTCGCGGTTGTAACGGTTGCCGCCGCACGCCTCGCACGTCACATAGACATCGGGCAGGAAGTGCATCTCAATCTTGATGACCCCGTCGCCCTGGCACGCCTCGCACCGTCCGCCCTTCACATTGAAGCTGAACCGGCCCGGCTTATACCCCCGCGCCTGCGCCTCGGGCAGCCCGGCAAACCAGTCGCGGATGGCGGTGAAACAGCCGGTATAGGTCGCCGGATTGCTGCGCGGGGTGCGGCCAATGGGCGATTGGTCAATGTCGATAATCTTGTCGCAATATTCCAATCCGGTTAATTTGTCATGCGCCCCCGCAATCAGCCGCGCCCCATTCAGCGTGCGGGCGGCGGCGGCATACAGCGTGTCGATCACCAGCGATGATTTGCCGCTGCCCGACAGGCCGGTGACACAGGTGAAGGTGCCCAGCGGAATCCGCGCCGTCACATTGTCCAGATTGTTGGCCCGCGCCCCTTTTAGCACCAGCGCCTTGCCATTGCCCTTGCGCCGCTTTGGCGGGACCGCAATCGCGCGGGTGCCGTTCAGATAGGCGGCGGTCAGGCTGCTCTTGCTTTTCAGCACCTGTTTCAGCGTGCCCTCGGCCACCACTTCGCCGCCATGCACCCCCGCGCCCGGTCCCATGTCAACGACATAATCCGCGCTGCGGATCGCATCCTCGTCATGCTCCACCACGATGACAGTATTGCCCAGATCGCGCAGGCGGCGCAGCGTGGTCAGCAACCGGTCATTGTCGCGCTGGTGCAGGCCGATGCTGGGTTCGTCCAGCACATAGAGCACCCCGGACAGGCCGCTGCCAATCTGGCTGGCCAACCTTATCCGCTGGCTTTCGCCGCCCGACAAGGTCCCGCTGGTCCGATTGAGGTTCAGATAGTCCAGCCCGACATTGTTCAAAAAGCCCAGCCGCTCGTTGATTTCCTTCAGGATCGGGGCGGCAATCTGCGCCTGCTGCGGGGTCAGCCCGTCCGCCAAGCCGGCAAACCACGCCAGCGCATCGCCGACGCTCAATTGCGCCGCCGCGCTGATATGCTCGCCCGCGATTTTGACCGCGAGCGGTTCGGGGCGCAGCCGGGCGCCGCCGCACACCTCGCACGGTTTGGCGGTCTGGAACTTGCCCAATTCCTCGCGCATCCATGCGCTGTCGGTCTGGAGCATCCGGCGGTTCAAATTGCCGATCACGCCTTCAAATGGCTTTTTGGTCGTGAAGCTGCGCCGTCCGTCCTGAAAGGTCAGCTCCACCGGCATTCCGCCGCTGCCGTACAGGATGACCAACTGCACCTCGCCCGGCAATTTCTTCCACGGCGTGTCAAGGCGGAAGCCATAGACTTTGGCCAGGCTGGCCAGCACCTGCATATAATAGGGGCTGGGCGGGTTGGATTTGGCCCATGGCACAATCGCCCCCTGTTTGATCGACAGATCATGGTTGGGCACCACCAGATCGGGGTCGAACAATTGCTGTTCGCCCAGCCCGTCGCACGCCGGGCACGCCCCCTGCGGCGCGTTAAAGCTGAACAGCCGCGGTTCGATTTCGGCGATGGTAAAGCCCGACACCGGGCAAGCGAATTTTTCGCTGAACACAATCCGGTTGGCGGGAACCCCGGCATTTTTCATCGCGCCGCCGCTGGCTTCATCCTCGCGCCCCGGCACCGCCCCATCGGCCAGATCGACATAGGCCAGCCCATCGGCCAATTTCAGTGCGGTTTCAAAACTGTCGGCCAGCCGGGTTTCGAGGCCAGCGCGCACCGCAATCCGGTCCACCACCACCTCAATGTCATGCTTGTATTTCTTGTCGAGCGTGGGGGCGTCGGCAATGTCGTAAAATTCGCCGTCAATCCGCACCCGGGTAAAGCCGTCCTTTTGCCACAGCCCCAATTCCTTGCGATATTCCCCCTTGCGCCCGCGCACCACCGGGGCGAGCAAATAGGCGCGGGTGCCATCGGGCAGCGCCATCACCCGGTCGACCATCTGGCTGACGGTCTGGGCGGTGATCGGCAGGCCGGTGGCGGGCGAATAGGGCACGCCCACCCGCGCCCACAACAGCCGCATATAGTCATAAATCTCGGTGACCGTCGCCACCGTGCTGCGCGGATTGCGGCTGGTGGTTTTCTGTTCAATGCTGATTGCCGGCGACAGCCCGTCGATATGTTCGACATTGGGCTTTTGCATCATTTCCAGAAATTGCCGGGCATAGGCCGACAGCGATTCAACATAACGCCGCTGACCCTCGGCATAGATGGTATCAAATGCGAGGGACGATTTGCCGCTGCCCGACAGGCCGGTGATGACGATCAATTTGTCCCGGGGCAGGTCGATATCGACGCCCTTGAGATT
>DAIUBZ010000276.1:0-2701 GCA_036846445.1 Sphingopyxis sp.
CGGTGATCGGCGACAATGTGACGATTTACCAGTGCGTCACGCTGGGCGGCACCAACCCTGCCGACGGGGTGGGCGGCAAACGCCACCCCACATTGGCCGACAATGTGATTGTCGGATCGGGCGCGCAGGTGCTGGGGCCGATCACGGTCGGCGCGCGGGCCCGGGTCGGGGCCAATGCCGTGGTGACCAAGGATGTGCCCGAGGGCGCGACCATGGTCGGCATTCCGGCGCGCTCGACGCTGGTGGACGCGCAGCAATTCGCCCGCGACTTCATCCCCTATGGCACCCCGTGCAGCGAGATGTTCGACCCCGCGACCCAGCGGCTGGAACTGCTGCAATGCCAGGTTGCCGCGCTTCAGGCGCAACTGGCGGCGCTGGCGGGGGAGGCCGCGCCACCTGCGCCGCCCGCGCATGAGGCGGTCCCCAACCCGGCCCGCAAGGCGCGGCGCAAGGCGGGCTGATGGCCGATATCGCCCAGTTCACCCCGCCGTGGCAGCGCAGCGCGCCGGTGGGGTTTGATCGCGGCGAATTGGGGCGGATCATGGATTTATATGGCCGGATGGTCGCCGCCGGGCGGTGGCGCGATTATGCGATGGATTTTCACCGCGACGCCGCCATTTTTTCGGCGTTTCGCCGCAGCGCCGAACGGCCGGAATATCGGATTGAAAAGCGTCCGGCGCTGCGCGGCAAACAGGGGATGTGGGCGCTGATCGGTGAAAATGGCGCGGTGCTGAAACGCGGCCATGAACTGGCCGGGGTGCTGGCTCCGGTTGAGCGGCGGTTGGTCAAGCTGGTCGGCGAGTGACTGCCGGACCGCTTATCCCAGCCGCTGCAAGGCCTGCATCACCACCATCGACTGCTCCGCCCCGGCTTGCGGCACGATTTCGCCGTCCCGCGCGGTGATCGCATCCCAATTCGCGGCAAAATCCTCTGCCGTGCGCTGGCCGGGGGGCAGGGCGATGCCCGGGGTCAGGGTGACATAAGCGGCGTGATAAGCCCCCGCGCCAGCGCCAATAATCATGTTGCTGGGCGCGGTTTCGCTGACCAGATAAATGGCGGCCGGCACCACATTTTCAGGGGTGAAGGCGGCGAACAATTCGGGCGGAAACAAATCCTCGGTCATCCGCGTCCCCGCCACCGGGGCGATGGTGTTGCAGCGGATATTATATTTCGCGCCCTCCAAACTCAGCGTCTTGGTCAACCCCGCCAGCCCCAGCTTGGCCGCGCCATAATTGGCTTGCCCAAAATTGCCGAACAGGCCAGTCGATGATGCGGTCATCAATATCCGGCCATAGGCCTGTTCGCGCATCACGTCCCAGCACGCCTTGCTGGCATAGGCGCTGCCGCTCAAATGCACCGCCACCACTGCATCGAAATCGGCGGGTTCCATTTTCGCAAAGCTTTTGTCGCGCAAAATCCCGGCATTGTTGATAAGGATATGCACCCCGCCCCACGCCGCCACCGCGTCGGCCACCATCGCCTGCATCTGGGCATAGTCGGTCACGCTGCCGCCATTGGCCATCGCCTCGCCGCCCAGCCCTCGGATTTCCTCCACCACGGCGGCGGCGGCATCGCTGGCCCCGGTGCCGTCGCGGGCCCCGCCCAGATCATTCACCACCACCCGCGCGCCGCGCCGGGCCAGTTCCAGGGCATAGGCCCGGCCCAGCCCGCCGCCCGCACCAGTGACAATCGCCACCTTGCCCGCGAAATTGCCATCAAAATTGTTGCCGTTCATGCCATCTCTCCCGTTCGTCATTACTGGCCATAGCCGCCGGCATCATTGATGCGGATCGCCTCGCGCGCGGCGGCGAACAATGCGCCCGCCTTTGCCTCGCATTCCTGTTGCTCGGCGGCGGGATTGCTGTCGGCGACAATCCCGGCCCCGGCCTGGACATGCATTACCCCGTCCTGAACCACTGCGGTCCGCAGCACGATGCAACTGTCCAGATCGCCGCTGGGGGAAAAATAGCCGACCCCGCCCGCATATGGCCCGCGCCGGTCCGCCTCCAGCTCGGCGATAATCTCGCAAGCGCGCAGCTTGGGCGCGCCGCTGACCGTGCCAGCGGGAAAGCCCGCGAACAGGGCGTCAATTGCATCGCGCCCGGCCGCCAGCGTTCCGGTGACGTTGGACACAATATGCATCACATGGCTGTAAAACTCGACCATATGGCTGTCGGTCACCGCCACGCTGCCCGCCGCGGCCATCCGCCCGACATCGTTGCGGCCAAGGTCGAGCAGCATCAGATGCTCGGCCCGTTCCTTGGGGTCGGCCAGCAGGTCGGCGCGGTGGGCGGCATCGCCCTGGGCATCGCGGCCGCGCGGGCGGGTGCCCGCAATCGGGCGGATGGTGATCTGGCCGCCGCGCACCCGCACCAAAATCTCCGGCGACGAACCGATGATCGCAAAGCCCGGCAGATCGAGGAAATACAGGAATGGCGAGGGGTTCACCCGCCGCAGCGCCCGGTAAAGCGCCAGTGGCGGCAGGGTGAAGGGGGCGCTGAATCGCTGGGACAGGACCACCTGAAACACATCGCCCGCCGCAATATACTCCTGCGCCCGCGCGACCATGGCGGCGTAATCGGCGGGTGCGGTGGCGGGGCTGATCATCATTTCCGCGCCCGCCGCCGCTGGCGGGGTGGGGGGCACCGGCGCGGCCAGCGCGGCAGCAACACTGTGCAGCCGTTCCGCCGCCGTCGCAACC
>DAIUBZ010000277.1:0-2697 GCA_036846445.1 Sphingopyxis sp.
TGAACGCCGCCCAGTCACTGGAACTGGCGTTCATGCTGGCGGATATGCTGAGCGATGAAATGACCCAACGGGGCCGCGAGGCGGCCTGATCGCGTTCGCGGGCGGCGGGGCCTGGGTGATTGACATGTTAGCGGGCCACAGGCAAACAAGCTCATCGGGATCGCAACAACGTGAAATTTTAGTTTTGGCGCTGGGACGCGGCGTGCCGGTTGGTTCATGCGCGGCACGCAGTCGCCCCAGTGTTGTTCAAGGAGGGAAATGCGATGAAATTGCGTAACACGATGTTGGCAGTAGCGGCGACCACCATGGTGATGGCGCCCCCGGCCATGGCGCAGAAAAAGGAAAGCCGGTCATCCGGTTCCAAGATCCAGCAAAAGAAGACCATGGAAATACCGCGCTGTGAACGCAATCTGGGCACGGTGGCAATTGTCGAGCCGGACACCCAGTGGTGGCGCCAACTCAGCTTAGGCTCGCCCGAGGCGATTTTGCGTGTCTTTGTTCAGCAATCGGGCTGTTTCACGCTGGTGAACCGCGGGCGGTCGATGCAGAACCGGGCGATGGAGCGGGCCATGGCCGAAGCGGGCGAATTGCAGCAGGGTTCGAACATTGGACGCGGGCAGGTCCGTGCCGCCGATTATTTCCTGCAACCTGACATCGTCACGTCGAACAGCAATTCGGGCGGCGGCGGCATTGGCGCGCTGGCCGGCGGACTGCTGGGGCGCGGCTTGCTGGGCGGCATTGCCGGCGGACTCAGCATCAAGAAAAAGGAAGCCAACGTCACCCTGTCGGTTGTGAACGCGCGCACCACCGAAGAAGAAGCGCTGGTCGAGGGCTATTTCCGCAAGTCGGACCTCAGCTTTGGCGGCGGCGGCGGCTTGGGCTGGATGGGCGGCGTGGCGGCCGCTGGTGGCTCAGGCTATCAGAACACTGACATTGGTCAGGTCATCGTGCTCGCTTATCTGGACGCTTATACCAAGATGGTCGGCCAGATGGGCGGCCTGCCCGCCAACGCGTCGGAAGCGGCGCCGCCAGCGAAATGACGCGGCCGTTCTAGAGCGCGTTTCGACCTGATTGGTTCAGATCGAGCGCTCTAACCTCCCGCGTTGCCGCGATTTCCGAACCGTCAGATGATGCCATCTGACTGGAAACCGCTCTGGAATATTCACGGGGCCTTGGCGCGAGCCGGGGCCCCGTGCCTTGCCGATAACTAGCCGCCGGTCAGGGACAGTCAGCGTCAGTCACGGACAGTCAGGGGCAGGTCGTGCGCCGCTCAGGGCCAGCTTGCCCGCCCGGCAAAGTGGCGCACGAGGGCAATGTGCAACTCACTATCCTCGGCCGCGCCGCCCAGTTCGATGTGCGGGCCGGGCTGATCGGCGGGGGTGTGATATGCGCCGCGCAAAAACTGGTTCAGCAGCGCCATGTCCGAAAAACTGCCGCCGACCATCACCGTGGGCACGCCGCGCTGGGCCAGCGCCCAGCCGTCCTGGCGCTGCACAAACGCATCGGCCTCGCCATCCGCGTCGATCGTCCGGCCAGCCGCCGCCGCCACCTTGGCAATGGCCGCATCCACCGCCGCATTGCCGCGCCCAATGACCGCCACCGGCGTGCCGCGCGGCGCGATGGCAATGGTGTCGATGTTCAGCGCCAGCGCGATACGGTCCAGCGGCAGCGGCGGGTTCAGCGCAAAATGGGTGGCACCGAGCAGGCCAACCTCCTCTGCGGTGGTCGCCACGAACAGCACATCGCGGTCAGGGCGCGGTCCCGTCGCCAGCCGCCCGGCCACCGCGATCATCACCGCCAGCCCGCTGGCATTGTCCACCGCGCCGTTGCAAATCCGGTCCGCCGCATCGGCGGGGCCGCACAGACCCAAATGGTCCCAATGCCCCATCACCACCACCGCCCGGCCATCAGGATTGGCCCCGGGCAGGCGGGCGATGATATTGGGGCTGGCAAAGGCCCGCACCTCCGCCCGTGCCGTCATCACCGCCTGAGCCCGCAGCGGCACCGGCACGAAATCGGGGGTCTGGGCCGCAGCCGCCAGCGCATCCCAGTCCCCCTGCTCCGCCGCCACCAGCGCGGCCGCACCGGCGGCGGTCAAAAAGCCACTGATTGGCGCAGCATCGGCCAGGCTGCTGGCCAGGACCACCGTCCGGCGCTGGGCCGTCGCCGCCAGTTCCGCCCATGGCACGCCGCGCGGTGCGACGATCAGCACCGCCGCCGCCCCGGCCCGCGCCAGCAACCTCTGGCGGTCGCGGACCTGGGGCTGGTTGGTGCCAAAAGGAACATTGCCGGTCAGCATCACCGCCACCTTGCCCGCCACATCCGCCGTGATGTGTCCCGCCCCATCGACGCCATAGCCGACATAGACCATCGGCGCGGCCACATTGGCCGCTGCGTCGCGGCTGGTCAGGGCAATCTGGTCGGACCGCACCGGGGCGGCCCGCCCCCCGATCATGAAGCTGGCGCTGCCGCCAATTGTGCGGCGTTCGACCAGTGGCACGGGTTGCAGCCAGGGGGTGGCACTGTTCGGCAGCGGTTCCAGCCCGGCGCGGGCAAAGGCGGTGGTCAGATAGGCGATGGTCTGCGCCTCACCATCGCCGCCCGGCAAGCGCCCGGCGAAGGCATCGCTGGCCAGCACCGCGATATGGCTGGCCAATTCTGCCTCGGTGACCGGCACGTCGCGCGCCGCCAGCGGCG
>DAIUBZ010000278.1:0-2648 GCA_036846445.1 Sphingopyxis sp.
GGCAATTTCGCCCTCGCGCCGCCTATCGCTGGACGTGCGAGGACAGTGTCTATGTGCACCCCGCGCATCAGGGGGCGGGCGTGGGCGGTGCGCTGCTCGCGGCGCTGATCGCGGCGGCAACCGACGCCGGATTTCGCCAGATGATCGCGGTGATCGGCGGTGCCGAACCGGGGTCGATGGCCCTGCACGGGCGCCTGGGTTTTGCGCTGGTGGGCCGGGTGGCGAATATGGGCTGGAAACATGGCCGCTGGCTCGACACCGTCACTATGGCCAGGGCGCTGGGCGCTGGCGCGGATACTGCGCCGGGACCGCCGCCCGGTGGGGGGTCGCCTGCATGAATGGCGGCGGTGCCCGCCCGCACCGCCGCCATCATGTCGCCTCTGGACTCAGACTGGTTTACGGCATCACCACCGTGTCAATCACGTGGATCACGCCGTTCGACGCCATCACGTCGGTGGCCACAACCTTGGACTTGCCGCCCTTGGCATCGGTCAGCACCACGCCGCCGTCGGCAATCGCGGCGGTCAGCGTCCCGCCCGCCACGGTGGTGACGGTGGCGGTGCCGCCGCCCGCGTTAATCAGGCCGATCAGATCCGCCGCCTTCACCTTGCCAGCGACCACATGATAGGTCAGCACCCCGGCCAGCGCGGCCTTGTTTTCCGGCTTGATCAGCTCGGCCACCGCTTCCTGCGGGACTTTGCCAAAGGCGGCGTTGGTGGGCGCAAACACGGTGAACGGGCCGGGGCTGGCCAGCGTATCGACCAGACCAGCGGCCTGAACCGCCTGAACCAGGGTCGAGAAATCTGGGTTGCCGACCGCCACTTCGACGATATTCTTGGCCGCAGCTTCGGCCTTCATGCCGTAGTTTTGGGCCATGGCGGGGGCGGCGGTCATCAGCATCAGGCCAGCAGCGGCCGCGGCGTTCAACAGCGTCTTCATCATCATATCTCCTGTCGGGCGCCGAAAAGGGAGCGGGGTGGCGCCGCTGATTATCACTAGCACATGAGCAGCCAATTCGTTCCCGGTGCCGCCGCAAAAAACCCCCGATTTGCCGCCTTCTGCTCTATTTGGCGGGCGAGTCGAAGGGGCTTTTCAAGCCAGGTCCACCCGCTTATCACCGCAGCGATGGACGGAATGATTGCATCGGTGCTGGTGATGACCCTGATCGTGGGGGTGCGCTATCTGGTGGTCAGCGGCGGTTTTGCCTGGCTGACCAGCCGGGTGCGGCCCGGCCTCTATCGCGGCATGGACCGGCAAATCCGCCGCGAAATCGGCTGGAGCCTGGCCAGCGCCGCCATTTACGGCCTGCCCGCCGGGGTGGTGGCGTGGGGGTGGCAAAATCTGGGCTGGACCCGGATTTACACCGATGTGGGGGATTATGGCTGGTGGTGGCTGCCGGTCAGCCTGTTTGCCTATCTGGCGCTGCACGATAGCTGGTTTTACTGGACGCACCGGCTGATGCACCAGCCGCGCTGGTTCCGCATTGCCCACGCCGTCCACCACGACAGCCGCCCGCCCACCGCCTGGGCGGCGATGAGCTTTCACCCGGTGGAGGCGGTGTCGGGGGCGTTCGTCATCCCGCTGCTGGTGTTTTTCATTCCCATTCATGTCGGCGTGCTGGCGGCGGTGCTGGCGATCATGACGGTGATGGGCGTGACCAATCACATGGGCTGGGACCTGGCCCCGCGCTGGTTGGTTCATGGTACATTAGGACGATGGGTGATAACCGCGACCCATCATCAGGCGCACCATGCGCGCTATCGGGGGAATTATGGCCTGTATTTTCGTTTCTGGGACCGGCTTTGCGGCACGGACATCGGGCTGGGCGAATTTGGTGGGCGCGAGGGCGCGGCTGGCGCTGGCCGCGCTGACCGCCCCGGTGCTGCTGGGCGGCGCGAGCACCCCGCCCGCGCCCGGCGTCGCGGTCGAGATTGAGCTGACCGGCCTGCGCAGCACCAAGGGACAGGTGATGGCCTGTATCACCGCTGTCCCCGCAGCCTTCCCCAATTGCGACAAGGACAAAAATGCGGTCCATGTGAAGGTGAAGGCCGACGCGGCGGCGCGGTTCACCATCCACGCGCCGGGTCCGGGCAATTATGCCGTGGCGGTGGTCCATGACGAAAATGGCAATGGCAAGATGGACATGCGGCTGTTCCTGCCGCGCGAGGGATTTGGCTTTTCCCGCAACCCCAAGCTGGGGATGGGCCCGCCCAAATTTGCGGCGTCCAGCTTTGCGGTCGGCAGCGTGCCGGGCGCGGTGCAACAGGTGCGGATGCGCTATATCTGAACCGGGCCGCGGGCAAACAGCGCGGCATCGTCGGCAAATGCCTTGAACTCCAGCGCGTTGCCCGCGGGGTCATAAAGGAACAGCGTGTGTTGTTCCCCGGCCAGGCCGGCAAAGCGGGTGGTCGGCGGGATCGCCAGCACGGTGCCCGCCGCCGCCAGCCGCTCCGCCAGCGCGGCAAAGCCGGCAGGCGTCAGCACGACGCCAAAATGCGGCACCGGCACCTGGTGGCCATCGACCGGATTGTGCCCGGCCACCGGGGGCGCACTGCGCGCCTCTGCCACCCGGTGGACCACCAATTGGTGCCCGAAAAAATCATAATCCACCCAATCAGCGGCCGATCGCCCCTCGGCGCACCCCAGCA
>DAIUBZ010000279.1:0-2639 GCA_036846445.1 Sphingopyxis sp.
GTCGTGTCGCCTTCATTGCCCGCCGCCACCACGATGATGATGCCCGCCGCCGTCGCCCGTGCGACCGCGGCGCGCAGGGCATCGCCCGGTGCACCGTCACCGCCCAGCGAGATATTCACCACCCGCGCCCCGGCGCTGACCGCAATGTCCAACCCTGCGGCAATCGCGGTTTCGGGGTAGCGGCAGCCGTCATCATCAGCCGCCGCATTGACGGGCGCGGCGCAGCTGCCCGGGCGATCGGCGCGCAGCACCAGCAAAGTGGCGCGGTGGGCGATGCCCATGGTGCCCAGATTGTCCTTTGCCCCGCCCAGCAACTGGGCAACATTGGTGCCATGGTCGCCGTCGCCGTTGATGCCGCGGGATCCCGCCACATCTGCGGACAATGGGTGAAGGCGGCCCGCAAATTCAGGGCTGTCGGCATCAATCCCACTGTCGATCACGCCCGCAACAATGCCGCTGCCGCTGGCCCCGGTCTGATAGGCGGTGATGGCGCCGTGAAAGGCGATGCCATCGGTGCGGCGAACCTCGGCGGTGTTCAAATTCGGCGGCGCCGGGGTCGGTGATGGCGGCGGGCTCGGGGTCGGGGCCGGGGTCGGGGTCGGGGCCGGCGCAGCAACCGGCGGCGGCGGTGGTGACTGAACCCCCGCGCCGCCGCCGCAACCGGACAGCGGCCCCAGCAGCAGCGGGGCGATCAGCCATCGGTGAAATCTGCGTGCGCGCATCGCCCCCAACTCCCGCAAATGCCCGTTGCAAATATCATTGACCCGCGCAAACCCAATTTATGTGGTGCCAGTGCCCCCCAGCGCTTGCTGCCGGGGACACCGCCGCCTAAAACCCCGGTTATGGCCCAATTTCCTGACCCGTTGTCCCGCATCGACACATGGGTGTTTGATCTGGACAACACGCTCTATCCGCCGTCATCGGGACTGTTTCCGCTGATCGACGTGCGGATGGGGGCGTTTATCGCCCGGCTGCTGAACTGCGATCTGGCCGAGGCGCGGCAGGTGCAAAAACGCTATTTCCACGATTATGGCATGACGCTGGCCGGGCTGATTCGCCATCATGGCGTCGATCCGGAGGCGTTTTTGGCCGACGTTCATGCGATTGCGCTGGACAATATCGGCCCATGCGCAAGGCTGGCCACCGCTTTGGCGCGGTTGCCGGGACGGCGTCTGATTTTCACCAATGCCGATGCCGATTATGCCCGGCGGGTGCTGGAACAGCGGGGTATTGCCGATTTGTTCGAGGGGATTTTTGACATCCGCGCCGCCGATTATGTCCCCAAGCCCCAGCCCGCCACCTATCACCGGCTGTGCACCCGCCATGGGATTGACCCGGCCCGCGCCGCATTTGTCGATGATATGGCGCAGAATCTGTCCCCGGCCAAAGCGCTGGGCATGGCCACCATCTGGCTGGACAATGGATCAGAAAGCGGACATCGCCGCCACCAGCCCGCCGATATTGACGTGCGGGCGGCGGATTTGCTGGATTGGCTGGAGCCGGTAGCGGCGGGATTTGAGGGGGCGTGAGGATGGCGGATTTTGCCGAACTGGCCACAGTGATTGATGCGGCGTGGGAGGAGCGGACAGCCATCACCCCGGCCACCACCGGCCCGGTGCGCGATGCGGTGATGGCGGCGCTGGCGGCGCTGGACAGCGGCACGGCGCGGGTGGCCACCCCGCCGGACGCGACCGGCGATGATGGCCAGTGGACGGTTCAGCAGTGGCTGAAAAAGGCGGTTCTGCTGTCATTCCGGTTGAATGACAATCAATTGATGGGGGCGGTCGACCAACCGCCGGGGCCGTGGTTTGACAAGGTGGCGGCGAAATTTGCCGGCTGGGACGCGCATCGCTTTCGTGCCGCCGGGTTTCGCGCGGTGCCCGGCGCGGCGGTGCGGCACGGGGCCTATATCGCCCCCGGCGCGGTGTTGATGCCCAGCTTTGTCAACATTGGCGCCTATGTCGGCGAAGGGACGATGGTCGACACCTGGGCGACGGTGGGAAGCTGTGCCCAGATTGGCAAAAATGTCCATATCTCGGGCGGTGCGGGCATCGGCGGGGTGTTGGAGCCGGTGCAGGCCGGGCCGGTCATCATCGAGGATGGCGCGTTCATCGGCGCGCGGGCCGAGGTCGCAGAAGGGGTGATCGTCCGCACCGGGGCGGTGTTGGCGATGGGGGTGTATCTGGGCGCATCGACCAAGATCATCGACCGCGCGACCGGGACCATCCATATCGGCGAAGTGCCGCCCTATGCCGTGGTGGTGCCCGGCGCGCTGCCCGGCGTACCCCTGCCCGACGGATCGCCCGGCCCGTCGCTGTATTGCGCGGTGATTGTCAAACAAGTGGACGCGAAAACCCGTGCCAAAACCGGGATTAACGAGCTGCTGCGCGATTGACCCGGCGCGGCCGGCGCATCAGCCGCTGGTCAGGTTGCGGTGCCCCACCACCGCCAGAGCGGCGTCAAGATCGAACAGGATGGGCTGACCGGTCGGGATTTCCAGCCCGGTGATCGCGGCATCGTCAATGCTGAGCAGATATTTCATCAGCGCCCGCAAACTATTGCCATGGGCCGCGATCAGCACCGTCTTGCCCGCCGCCAATTCCGGCACAATTGCGGCCTGATAATAGGGCAGCACCCGG
>DAIUBZ010000280.1:0-2596 GCA_036846445.1 Sphingopyxis sp.
CTCCACCATGTCCATCCCGGCCTCACCCGCGTTCAGACAGGGCAGATAAGCAAAATCGGTGCCGCCGTGCTCGATAAAGGTCTCGCGGCCCTCCATCGCCAATTCCTCCAGCGTCTCCAGACAGTCGGCGGCAAATCCGGGGGCGATGATCGCCAGCCGCTTCACGCCATCGCTGGCCAGCCGCTCAATCGTGGCATCGGTCGCCGGGTCCAGCCATTTTGCCGCGCCAAAGCGCGATTGAAAACTCAGCACCAATGGCCGCCCCAATGCCTCGCTCAGCAGCCGGGCCGTCTTGGCACAGTGGCAATGATAGGGATCACCCTTGGCCAGCGTTGCCTCCGGCATCCCGTGAAAGCTGGCGATGATCGCCTCTGGGGCAAAGTCCAGCTTGGCCAGCCCGGCCTCGACCTCGTCTTTAAGCGCCGCAATATAGGCGGCATCGTCAAAATAGGGCGGCAGGCTGCGCAGCGCCGGTTGCCAGCGCAATTTGGCAAGGTGGGCATGGGCCGCGTCCATCACCGTCGCCGTGGTCGCCCCGCAATATTGCGGATACATGGGCGCAACCAATATGCGGCGGCAGCCGAGCGCAATCAGTTCGTCCAGCACCCGGCCAATCGCGGGCTGGCCATAGCGCATGGCGTGGCGCACCACCGCCGCATCGCCCAGCCGCACCGCCAGATCAGCCGCCTGGGCAATGGTGATTGCGGCCAGCGGGGATCCGTCCGGCGTCCACACCTTGGCATAGTTGCGGGCGGATTTGCGCGGGCGGACATTCAGGATGATGCCGCGCAAAATCGGCTGCCACAGCAGCGGCGGCAATTCCACCACCCGGCGGTCCGACAAAAATTGCTTAAGATACCGGCGCACCGCTGGCGCATCCGGGGCGTCGGGGGTGCCCAGATTGACCAGCATCACCCCGATTTGCGGCGGGGTGGTGGCGGGGTGATCGGCAGGGCGGTCAAGTGGCGGCGGCATTGGCATCGGCATCTTCTTCTTCTTTGGTTGCGGGGGCGGGGGAGCTTTGGCGGTCACGCGGCGCGTCACCGCGCAGCGGCAGGCGGCGGATGCGATTGCCGGTGGCGGCGAACAGGGCGTTGGCGATGGCGGGGGCGACCACCGGCACCGCCAATTCCTCCACCCCGCCCGGCGCGCGGTCGCTGTCCACCAACTCCACGCTGATTTGCGGGCATTGGCCGAGCCGCGGCAGGCCAAGCTGCGCCAGCCGCCGCGCCCGCGCCACCCCGCCGCGATAGGCGGTGGTGGCCCCAACGCTGGCCGCCAACCCGAAAATCAGCCCGCCCTCAATCTGTTGGCGGGCGATTTCGGGGTTCACGATGCGCCCGCAATCGACGACCGCCACCAATTGCTCCACCTGAATCCCGCCGCCGCCGGGACGCGCCGTGGCCAGCAGGGCAATGTGGCTGCCCGCCATGGAGTGACAGGCCAGCCCCTGAATCATCCCGGCCTGCCCACCCTCCCAGCCGCCCATGGTCGTGGCGGTAATCAGGCAATTGGCCAGTTCCGGCGACCCGCCCAGCATCGCCATGCGATAGGACAGGGGATCGGACCCCGCGATTTCGGCCAGTTCGTCCACAAAAGTCTCGACAAAAAATGCGGTGTAGCTGTCGGCATGGCCGCGCCAGCGCCCGGTGGGCAGGCCGATGTCGGCGCTGGCATGATCCACCGACAGATGCGGGATGCGATATGCCCCGCCCGCGCCGCTGACCACCCCGCCGACCGCCCCGGCATCACTGGCCCCGCGCGCGCTGCGCTGGGCGCTGGCGCTGGATTGGCCATCGACCAGCCGGGCGCGGATTTCATGGCTGACCGGCGGCACGGCAACGCGCACATTCAGCGCGTCGATGCCGCCCGCGCGGTTCAGGCTGGCCGACAGCCGGGCATGGGCGGGCGGGCGCGGGATGTCGCGCATGATCTCCTCCGCCCGCGACCAGCACAATTGCACCGGCTGGTCAGTGGCCAGCGCAATCTGGGCCGCCTGCATTGCGGCACTATGGTCCAGCGCGGCGTCAAATGATCCCCCGGCCTGAACCGGCACCAAAATGATCTGGTCGGCCCGGCGGCCAGTGGCGCGGGCGATCGCGTCCCGGCACTGGGCCGGGGCCTGTGATGCCGCCCAGACGCGGATGGTATCGCGGTCCACCACGGCGGTGGCGGTGCGGGTTTCGATGGGCGCGTGCAGCGCCGGTTCCACCCGGTAATCGGCCCGGATGACGGTGCGCCCGGCAAAGGCGCGGGCGGTGTCGCCCCGGGCATGCACCCGCGTGGCCGGGCCATTCAGCGCGCTGGCCAGCGCCGTGTGAATGGCCGGGGTGCTGATCGCCGGGCCGGGGGTGGTGAAAGTGGGGGCGAAGGCATCCAGCGCGCGGTTGGCGGCCCACCAATTGCGCGCCACCACCGCGAACCAGCCCGGGTTTTCGACAATCGCCAGCACGTCGCGCGCATTTGCCCCGGCGGCGCGGTCGATGCTGGTCAGGCGGCTGTCGCCCAGCGGTCCCTGGCGGATCGCGGCATAGGTCAGGCCGGGCAGGCGGATGTCACCGGCAAAATTGGCGCTGCCGTCCAGTTTCGATGGCGT
>DAIUBZ010000281.1:0-2566 GCA_036846445.1 Sphingopyxis sp.
AATCGGGTGGTGGATGGCGTGTTCACGGCGTTCAAACAGGCCGGGCTGGACCGGAGCAAATGGCGCGGCGCGGATTATGTCAATCTGGGCAATTATATTGAAATGGCGGTCATGGCCGAGGCGGCGCGGCGGAAGCTGACGCGCTGAACCCCGCCGCCCCCGCTCGGCGCGCCATGCCCGGTTCGCCATGCCCGGTTGGCGCTTAAAAACTGGCGCGCAGCGTCGCCCGGATGTCGCGCCCGGCCAGCGGCACAAAATCCTTGGTGAAGCTGGCGTGGCGGCGCGCCTCGACATCAAAGATATTGTTCGCCGACAGGATCAGCGCCAGATTGTCGGCATTGGCCAGCGGCCGCCAGGTCAGGCTGGCGTTCACCAGGGTAAAGCCCGCAGTGGTGCTTTCGAATGCGGCGGTGCGGCGCTGGGCATCGCTCCATTCGACTTCGGCGCGCAGGTCCAGCGCCTTGCTGGCCGCCTCAATCCCGCCGCGCAGGCGCAGCGGCGGGATGCGGGGAACATCGCCCGCGCCGCTGGTCAATTTGGCCCGGGTGAAGTCGGCGACGCCATCGGCGGTCAGGTTAAAGCCACCGGCCTGAAACAACCGCGCGCTGGCCTCGGCCTCAAAGCCCCAGATGCGGGCATCGCGCTGGCGATATTGGAACACCGGCAGTTCGTCCTCTTCCTCGCCGGTTTCATCGAGATAGATAAAATTGCTGAACCAATTGGCATAGCCGGTGAGGTTCAGGCTGATGGTGCCGCCGCGCAGCCGCACGCCCGCCTCTGCGCCCCAGCTTCTCTCCTGCGCCAGATCAGGATCGCCGATTTCAAAGGCGCCGGTCGCAATGTGCGGGCCGCCTGAATATAGCTCCTCTGCGGCGGGCGCCCGGGTGGTGCGCGCCACCGACACGGTGAATTTCGAGCGGTCGCCAAAATCATAGCTGACCCCCAGCGCCCCCGACCCGCTGGTGAAATCGCGGGCGAGGCCCAGGGTGGTGGCGCGGACGCTGGCCGATTCCAGCCGCGCCGCCGCCTCGATGCTGAAACGTCCGGTGGTCCATTCCTGCAGGGTGAACAGGGCCAGTTGCCGGGTCAGATTGCGGGGCAAAAATGCCTCAGCCCCCACCGCATTGAAATCGCGGTGGGCGAATTGCATCCCGCTCGCCCCGCGCCAGCCGCCCCGGTCGGCCTGGGTCAGCTCCAGCCGGGCTTCAATCCCCTGATTGGTGAAGGTGGTGCCGACCTCGTCGCCCTCAAACTCGATATGCTGATAATCGGCAAAAACGGCGCGCAGCCGCAATTTGTCGAACAGGCCGCCGCCCAGTTCCACCTCGCCGCGCACATCGGTGCGCCATTGCTGCATGCCGATGGTGACGGGGGCTTCCTCGTCCTCGCCGCCGCCGCTGCCCGCGCTGGTGATGGCGCTCTCGCCATCGCCGTCGTCCTCGCCATGGTGGTGGCCCGCGCCCGGCGCGGTCGGCACGCCATAATTGCTGTCATAATAGCTCACCGACACGCCCAGCGTGCCGCCATCGGTTATCAGCGACAGGCCCGCGCCGCTGGTCCAGGTCCGGGCGGCGCTGTTGGGGATTCGTCCGCGCAGCCCGGCCAATGCGGTCAGCTCCGCCGCTTCACCGGCATTGCCCTCGTCAGCCTCCTCGGCGGCGGCTTCCAGCACTTCGGCGCGCAGGCCGGGGGCCAGCACGAAGCCGCCGCTGCGCAGATCGCGCGAATCGCGGATGCTGGCATCGACGTGGAAGGCCAGCTTGCCCGCCAGCGGCACGTCAATCGATACGCCCGCGCTTTTGTCGTCTGCCGCGCTGCCGAACCCAGCGATGGCGTCGAGGTGGAACGGCGCTTCTGGCATGGCACGGGGAATGCGCCGGTCGAACAGATTGACCGCGCCGCCAATCGCTTGCGACCCGAACAGCAACACCGCCGGGCCGCGCAAAATCTCAACCCGCTCGACGATCAGCGGATCGACCGCGACGCCGTGGTCAGCAGAGGTGTTGGCAGCGTCAATGGTGCCAACCCCGTCGCTGAGCACCCGCACCCGCTCGCCCTGAAATCCGCGCAGCACCGGGCGCGATGCGCCGGGGGCAAAGCTGGTGGCGGACACGCCGGCCTGCCGGCTGAGCACATCACCGATCTGGCCGCGCTGGTCCGCCGCCAGCCGCTCGCCCTGCACCACCGTCACACTGCCCAAAATGTCGAGGCTGCGGACATAGGGGGCGGTGACGATGATATCGTCGGCGCCGTGGAAATCATCGCGGGCCGGGGCCGGGCTGATCGCCTGCGCCGCCGCTGCCGCCGGCAGGGCGAGCAGGGCAATGGCAATGGCAGTCAGCGAGGCGCGGGCAGGGGAGGCAGGGGTCATGATTGGCTTTTCTCTGATGGAAGGGAGGGGGAGTGTCCGGCGCACTAATGTTATAACATATCATTTGCAAGTGCGGATGTTGTGGCGCCCGCGGCTTGCGCCCGCTGGGCTGCGTGGTTACATCTGCTACCATGGCCGGATTGCCTTCTGCGCTCGATTTGATCGGCAACACCCCGCTCATTCGGTTGGCCGGGC
>DAIUBZ010000282.1:0-2505 GCA_036846445.1 Sphingopyxis sp.
ATTTGCGGGTGCATCCGGGCAATCGCCCGCACCCCGTCGCGGGTCAGCAGCCGGCGCAGCGCCGGAAAACTGCCATCACCCACCAGTGCACCCAGCACCAGCCCATCGGGCGGCAGCGTAGCGCGCAACGCCGCAAGCACTGGCGGCACGGCGTTGATGCTGTCCAGCCCGCCCGGCCATACCACCAGATCATGGCCCGCCGCCCCGGCCAGCAGTGCCGCCTCGTCCAGCTCTGCCGCGGTCACCTGGTCGGCTCGGCCCACCAGCGCCGCCGCGACCGCGGGCCCCGCAGCGCCAATGACCAGCGCCGAGCCAAAGCGGCGGCTCAGCATCGCCAGCCGCTCCGCCAGCGCTTGGTCGATATCGGCGGCAATAAAGTCGCCGCCAGCGGCCCCGGCGGCCAGCGCCCGCACGGCGGCCCGGCGGCGGGGGCTGAACGGCGGGCGGGGCGCGGTTGACGGGGCCATGGTCGGGCTTGTGGCGCACCCAAAGCTTCGCCACAAGCAAAAGCCAATGGTCCAGCCCAATCCCGCGCCCGCAACGGAGCCGCCGCCGGTGGCATGGCGCACCGGCCTGTCGGGTGCGGCGCGCCGGCTGCGCGGAGGCCTGTCGGGTGCGGCGCGCCGGCTGCGCGCCGGGGGCGGTGCCGCGCTGCGCTATGCCCTGCCGCCGCGCTGCCCAGCCTGCGGGGTGATGGTGGCAGCCGATGGCCAATTTTGTGCAGATTGCTGGACCACGCTCAGCTTTCTGGATGGCCCGGCCTGTGCCGCCTGTTCCATCCCCTTGCCCCATGCGCTGGATGATGCGGCGCTGTGCGGGGCATGTCAGGCCAATCCGCCGCCCTATCTGGGCGCACCCGCCGCGCTGGCCTATGCCACCGCCTCGCGCACCGTGGTGATGGGGCTGAAATATGGACGGCGGCTGGGCAATGCGGCGGTGATGGCGAAATTGATGCGCCGCCCGCTGGATCGGCTGCGCGGCGATGTGCCGCTGCTGCTGGTGCCGGTGCCGCTGCACCGCTGGCGGATCTGGAGCCGGGGGTTTAACCAGGCGGCGGTAATCGCCCGGGCGCTGGCGGCGCTGACCGGTGACGCGGTGGCCGATGATGTGCTGATGCGGCGGCGGCAAACCCCCTCGCTGCGCGGTCTGTCGCGCACGCAGCGGGCGGCGGCGGTGGCCGGGGCTTTTGCCCTGGCCGATGACGCCCGGGCACAGGTGGCCGGGCGGCACATCGTGCTTGTCGATGACGTTCACGCCAGCGGCGCGACGCTGGCGGCCTGCGCCCGGGCGCTGCGGCGTGCCGGGGCCGCGCGTATTTCCGGCCTGGCCTTTGCGCGGGTGGTGCCAGAGGCAATGGGGGGATTTGCGCTGGGCGATGTGGCGGTTGACTTCGCATGGGCGGATGCCGATATTTCAGGCAACCCCGGAACATCAAGAGAATCCCATGGCCGCAATTGAAATCTACACCAGCCCAAGCTGTCCCTATTGCCACCGGGCCAAAGCGCTGCTGGCGCGCAAGGGCGCGGCCTTCGCCGAAACTGATGTTGGCGGCGATCCGGCGGCGCGGGCGGCGATGATCGCGCGGGCCGCCGGGCGGCGCACCGTTCCGCAAATTTTCATCAATGACCGCCATATCGGCGGCTGTGACGATCTCCATGCGCTGGACGCGGCGGGCGGACTTGACCCGCTGCTCGCCGCGCTTGCCCCCGGCGCACAATGATCAGCTTTGACCTCGGCTGTGGCCGCTGCGGCCATGTGTTCGAGGCGTGGTTTGCCAGTTCGGCCAGTTTTGACGATCAGCGCGCGGCGGGGCTGATCCCCTGTCCGCTGTGCGGCGGCACCGACGTTGCCAAGGCGGTGATGGCCCCCCGTATCGCCGCCAAGGGCAACCAGCGCGCGGCGCTGCCGCCGCCGCATCGGCCTGTCGCCCGCGATGGGCAGGCCGCGCCCACCATCAGCGCCGCCCCGGATCAAGCCGCCAGCCTGCGCGCTGCGCTGCACGCGGTGGCGGCGGCCCAGGCGGCCAGCCTGACCCGATCGCAGTGGGTGGGCGATCAATTTGCCGACCGGGCGCGGGCGATGCATTATGGCGAGGCCGACCCGGCCCTGATCCATGGCCAGGTCAGCCGGGACGAGGCGGCGGCCCTGCGCGAGGAAGGCGTCGCGGCAGTGCCCCTGCTTGCCCCCTTCACCCCGCCCGCTGCGCGCAATTGACCAGCCCCGCCGCAAGGCGCTAGACAGCGGCCAAGCACCCGTAGCTCAGCCGGATAGAGCATCAGATTCCTAATCTGGGGGCCGTGGGTTCGAATCCCGCCGGGTGCACGATTTTGGCGGCTGGATGGCGCGGTGTTGGTGGGCGGTCAGGCCGCGCAGCAATTGCCGTGGCAGGAACTGCGGGGCCAGGCGCGATAACTCCTAGATGTTTAGTCCCGGCATTTGGTGGGTTGGAGTGAGGTTAAATCTGTCTGGCTCGGCTGTCCAGATTTTGCAGATGTATTCGAAGGG
>DAIUBZ010000283.1:0-2475 GCA_036846445.1 Sphingopyxis sp.
GTTGGATGCACCATTTTGGTTGATGGACGGCGGCAGCTTGTTGAACAGATTGTCGACTCCAGCGTAAAACTCCATCCGCTGTTTCGCGTCCACCACAAACCGCGCCTGCAGGTCGTGATACCAAAATGCCGGAACGCTGTTGGTGGCATTGCCCAGCGGCGAATCGGCGTCCGGGCCCAGCGTATCTTTGATGCTGCTGAGATAGTTGATCCGCCAATTCAGGCTGAACGCCCCGGTGTCCAGCGTCGTCGAGAAATTCGCCCGGTGCTTGAAGCCCGCGCCCAGCCGTCCGTCACCGTCCAACTGGCCCACGTTATTCTCCACCGGCAGGGTCGCCAGCGGCCGCAGTTCCAGCTTGTCGAGATAGGTATAGGCAAGGTTGAACGCCAAATTGGTCTCGGCACTGCCCAGCAGGGCAAAGTCCGGGGTGGTATAGCGCATGGCCACATCCACCCCGCGCGTGTTGATGCTGGCGGCGTTCACCGGGCTGCTGTCGATTTGATACAGGGTGCCCGGGGTGCGGCTGCGCGGATTGACGCCCGCGCCTTCGCGCACGATCAGGTCGCACAAATCGCTGGTCCCACCCGATTCAATACAGCCGTTCACGATCACCTGGCGCGGCAGCAATTGGATGGCATTGTCGATCTGGATGTCAAAGAAATCGACGGTGGCAGAAAAGCGCGGAATGAAGCTGGGCGTGAACACCATGCCCAGCGTCAGCGTCTTGGCCCGCTCTTCACCCAACAGCGGATTGCCGCTGTCCTCGCCCTCGATGCTCTGGCTGTCGCTGTTGGGGTTGTAAACAAATGAGCCAAAGCGCGCGATGGCATCGGCCACGCCGGGCAGGGTGCGGCAAAATGCATCCTGGCTGCGGTTCGAGGTTGCGGTTGCGCCTTCACAAGGGTCCTGAATCCCGCTGGGGAAGGTTTGCGATGCGCCCTGGAACAATTCGCCAATATTGGGCGCCCGGGTTGCCACCGAATAAACCCCCCGGAAGCGCAAATCAGACACCGGTGCCCAGGTCGCCCCGGCCTTCCAGCTGAACACCGACCCGACCGTGCTGTAATCGCCGACGCGCACCGCGCCTTCCAGTCCCAGATAGTCGAAGAACGGCCGGTCACGCAGCAGCGGCAGCGACGCCTCGACATAGGCTTCGGACACATTGTAGCGGCCGATGGTGTTGGTCAGCGCATTGCCCATCGTATTGCCAAGCTGGGTTTGCAAATCGAACACTTCGCTGCTGCGCTCCTTGCGGTGCTCGGCCCCAGCGGCGATCTGCACGTCCCCGGCGGGCAGGGTGAACAGGGTGCCGGTGACGTTCGCCGCGAAGGTTTCCTGCGTCACCTTGCTGTCATAGGTCGAAAGCTGGCCGCCATTGGTGATATAGGCGGCGGACGCCGCGCTGACCGAGCTGAACCCGAACGGATTGAACGGGGCACAGCCCGCCGCCCGCGCCGCCGCATCGCGGCAGATGACCGTGCCGCCGGGACCCGCGATCGCATCAAGGGCAAAGAAAAAGCGGTCACGCAGCGCAGTTTCCGATGCGGTCGACTCGCTGGTCTGGCCATAGTTGTAATAGGCTTCCCAATTCCAGCCCGCCAATTCGCCGCGCAGGCCGGCAACGATGCGATAATATTCGCGGTCATTGACGTTCGAGCGGTCAAACACACCGACCATCCGCTTGAAGAACGGCAGGTTGGTGTCGCCGCCGGCAATCATATCGGCGCGGATCGCTGCCGGAATGAAGGGATTGTCGAGGGTCAGGCCGCTGTAGGGCTGGCCATCAGGCTGGGTCGCATCATCATTCGCAGTGGCCAGCGGCTCCAGCCGGCTGCGCGATTTGGTCTTGGCATAGCTGCCCTCGACAAACACGCCGACGGCATCGCTGAAGTCAAAATGCCCCTGAACCCCGCCCATAAAGCGTTCCACCGGCACCGAGATAAACCGTTCGCCATTGCGGTTGAAGCCGTCAACCGGGCCATTATAGCCGGTTTTCAGCACATTTGCCGGGGTGAAGGTGTAGCTGTTGTTGGTGGTGAAGAACCGCCCTTGCGCGTTGAACGAGCTGCGAAATGGCACGTCCTCGGCCGAAATCGCCCGGTTGCGCGAGCGCAGACCGCCATCATTGTCATATTGGCCATACAGGGTGATGTTGCCGCGGCCATCCGCAAAATTCTTGCCCGCTGTCACGGCGACCAACTGGGTCGGCAGATCGCCCACTTCCGAAATCCCGGCCTGCGCGCGGATGCCAATGCCGTCATAATCGCGCTTCAGCACGAAATTGACCACCCCAGCCATTGCTTCGGAGCCATAGACGGCCGAGGCACCGCCAGTCAGAATCTCAATCCGCTCGACCAGTTCGGTGGGGATATTGTTCAGATCGACCGCCGAGCTGCCGCCGATGCCCGACACCAGGCGGCGGCCATTTTGCAGCACCAGCGTGCGGGCCGACCCCAGATTGCGCAGGCTGACCGT
>DAIUBZ010000284.1:0-2466 GCA_036846445.1 Sphingopyxis sp.
ACGGTGGAGGCCCGAGCCGGAATCGAACCGGCGTGCACGGATTTGCAATCCGCTGCGTCACCACTCCGCCATCGGGCCATCCGGGCTCAGCCCGCTGGGGTACGGCGCTGATGGGTGTGACGCGGCTAGTGCGGGGCGGGGCAGGCGTTGTCAAGCGAATCCCAGCCGCAGTTGGTCGAAGCAGCGGGGCGACGGGTCTTGGCGCGCCGCGCCGGGGCGGCTATGCGCGGGGGGCAAATTTTGCTGGCGCACCTGCCATCATTGCTTATCGCCACGGGGCCAGACCGCATGACCGACCTTGACACCCCTCCCGCCGCACCGCCCGCGGCCCCTGACTTTGCCGCGATGCGCGCGGCGATGATCGACACCCAGTTGCGCACCAATGCCGTGATCGACCCCGCCGTGGTGGCGGCCATGGCGGTGGTCCCGCGTGAGGCATTTGTGTCCGATGCGCTGCGGGTTGCGGCCTATAGCGACCGGTCGCTGGCGCTGTCGGCCACGCGGCGATTAAATGCGCCATTGGTGCTGGGGCGGCTGCTGGTGGCGGCAGACATCATGCCGGGCCAGCGGGTGCTGCTGATCGGTGCGGGCAGCGGCTATGGCGCGGCGGTGCTGGCGGCGATGGGCGCGGCGGTGACCGCGCTGGAATCGGATGCCGATTTGCTGGCGATGGCCGGGGCCGCGCTGGCCGGGGTCGACGGCGCGGTGCTGGTTGCCGGGCCGCTGGCCGATCCGCTGGCCGCGCTGGGCGCGGGGACCGAGCCGTTTGCGCGGATCATTGTTGACGGCGCGATGGCACAACTGCCCGCCGCTGTCGTGGCCGCGCTGGCGGACGGCGGGGTGATGGCGGCCGGTGTCGCCGATGGGCCGGTCACCCGGCTGGCGCGCGGGGTGAAGGTGGGCGGCGCGCTGGTGCTGCGCGCATTTGCCGATCTGGACATGGCCCGCCTGCCCGGATTTGACCGGCCCGCCGGGTTTCAATTTTGACTGCTGCTTTTCCTTTGGCCCCTCGATTCAGGTATTCTGCATGTTGCCAGCCTCTTCTCGCCGCCTGACTGCCCGCGCCCTGTTGCTTGCCGGGGCCTTGTTTGCTGGCGGCGCCCTGGCCGGGCCAGCGGCGGCGACCAGCCTGCAACAGGCGTTGGCCCGGGCCTATGAAAACAATCCGGTGCTGACCGCCGCCCGGGCCGGACAGCGGGCGAATGATGAAAATGAGGTGATTGCGCGCAGCAATGCCCTGCCGACCGTGTCGGCCACCGGGGCGTATCGCGAGGATCTGGTGATTTCCGGCAACAGCCTGACCGCGCCGCAGCGGCTCGTCAATCTGTCGGGCCGGGTCAGCGTGCCGATTTATCAGGGCGGGGCGATTCGTGCCGCTGCCGCTGCCGCCAAGGCGCGGGTGGACGCGGGCGAGGCGGATTTGCGCGGCACCGAGGCCAGCATTTTTTCCGCAGTCGTTGGCGCTTATATGGATGTGCTGCGCGACAGTGCGATTGTGGAGTTGAACCGCAAAAATGTTGCGGTGCTGGCCACCAATTTGCGGGCCAGTCAGGACCGGTTTGAAATTGGCGATCTCACTCGCACCGATGTCGCCCAATCGGACGCCCGGTTGGCGCTGGCCCAGGGCCAGTTGCAGGGGGCAGAGGCGAATCTGATCGCGGCGCAGGAGGCCTATATCCGGCTGGTCGGCGATGCGCCCACCGATCTGACCCCGCCGCCGCCGCTGCCCGGCCTGCCCGCAGCGGCCGATGATGCGGTGACGGTTGCACTGGCCGACAACCCCGATCTGGCCGCCGCGACCCGGCTGATCGCGGCATCGCGGCAGGATATCACCGTGGCCAAGGCCAGCCGCCTGCCGCAAGTGAATGGCAATGTTGATGCGGGCTATACCAATTTCCTCGGCACGCTGGGCAGCAATATTCCCGGCACCAATTTTGCCCAGACCGACCGCTCGGTTCAGGCGACAATTGGCGTGTCGGTGCCGCTGTTCCAGGGGGGGCGCCCGGCGGCCCGGGTGCGGCAGGCGCAGGCCCGCACGTCCCAGGCGCTGGAAAATTACATTGCGGTGGAACGCGGGGTCATCGCCCAGACCCGCGCCGCCCATGCTGCGTGGCAGGCCAGCGAAAATGTCATCCGCGCCACCAATCAGGCGGTGGCGGCCAGCGCCCTGTCGCTGGAGGGGGTGCGCGCGGAAAACAGCGTCGGCACCCGCACCATCCTCGACATATTGAACGCCGAGCAGGAAAATCTGAACGCCCAGGTGCAATTGGTGACGGCGCAGCGCAACAGCTATGTCGCGGCATTTTCCCTGCTGGCGGCGATGGGCCGGGCCGAGGCGCGGCATCTGGGGCTGGGCGGCGACACGCTGTATGATCCCGGGGCCAACCGCCGCCGGGTGGCGGGGCAAATCTGGGACTGGGCTGACGATGTCGCGCCGCGCCAGATTTCGACCGACACCCGCGCGGT
>DAIUBZ010000285.1:0-2450 GCA_036846445.1 Sphingopyxis sp.
CGCGAAACGCCGGTGCCGACCGCGGGCAATTCGTTCAAAATATCAGAGATATTCTGCGAGCCCTGCGCGGCAATGGCTTCGGCGCCAACGACTTGAATCGGGGTCGATGCCTCCAGTTCCGAGCGCACAAGGCGCGAGCCGGTCACCACAATCGCCGCCTCTTCGGCCGCAGTTTCAGCAGGCGCTGTCTGGGCAAGGGCGGGAGCGGCGGCAAGCGCCAGACCCAGCGCCAGCGGCGCACTGGTCAGTTTCAGCAGCGCATAATGATTGGACTTGAAAAACTCCCGACTTGGAATGAATGAACCGGCGGATCCGCCGGTGAGCAACGCAGGGCATGCTCAGCGCGAAGCCTCTGGCGGCATTGGGCGCCGCCGGCTGCGGCGCATAGGGCCATGACATCCGCCGCCGCCATTTTGTCCAAAGCATGTCGCAATTATGTCACAGTTTGTTGCCGGGCGGCATTGGCCCGGCCAGCCGGGCAGCGTCGATCCGGGCCGCGCCCCAGCGCATGCCCCAGTGCAGGTGCGGCCCGGTGCTGCGCCCGGTGGAGCCAATCGTTCCCAGCGGCTGGCCCTGCACCACCCGGTCGCCAACCGCCACGTCCAGCCGGTCGCAGTGCAAAAAAGCGCTGCTCAGCCCCATGCCGTGATCGACGATCAGTAACCGTCCCTCCAGCGTGAACGGCTCGCGCGCCGCCAGCACCACCACGCCGTCCGCCGGGGCAACAAAGGGCGTGCCGGTGGGCCGGGCGATATCGACGCCGCTGTGATAGCTGCCCGGCTGGCCGCGATAGACGCGCTGCGAGCCGAACACGCCGGAAATCCGCCCGGTGGCGGGCCAGATAAATTGTTGTCGCCAGCCGCCGCTGTCCACTTTTGTCCGCCGGGCGGCGTTGATCCGGGCCAGTTCAGCGGGGCGGCGGCGGGCGAAATCGGCATCGCTGCTGGCCGCGCCGCGCATGGGCGCATCGATATTCTGAATCCGCCAATTGCCCGGTGCCACCACCAGATCCTCGGCCAATTCGCGGCCATCGGCCAACCGGGCCGTCAGGCGCAGATTGGCCGGGGCGTCACGGTCCAGCCCGACGACGAACGCGCCATCCGCCGCAACGGGGACCACCACATCGCCCAACATCACCGCCGCCGTGCCCGCCGGGGCCTGCCCGCGCAGCACCGCCCCCTGTTGCCGCACGCCAGTCAGGCCCAAGACGGGAGCCGGTGCAGCAGCCGGGGCGGGAGCAGGGGCCGCCGGGGCCGCCACAACAGGCAATGGTGCAGCAGCCACTGGTGCAGCGCCGGCCGCGCCCGCACCACGGCTGGGCGGCTGGCAACTGCCAACCAGCAACATGAGCGCCGCGCCGCCGCTGCCCAGCCGGGCCAATGCCATCAGCCCCGCCACCGCAATCATGCCGCGCCCGCGCCGCGCGCTGCCAGCGCCGCGTCGACGGAAATCTGACACGAGGCATAAGCCTCTTGCGTGGCCGCCGACCAATAGCGCAATTGCTCCAGCGGGATCACGGCGCCAGACCGGGCACAGACCACATGGTCGCCGGGGCTGATGACCTGAAAACTGCCGGGTTCATAGCGCAAGACGGCGCGGCGACCGGTGGTCGAAAACATTGCGGCACCCTTATATCGTTGGGCCGCCAGCCTAGCAGCCGCGGGCCGCGCCGTCACCCCCCGCGACGCGGGTCAATCGCCAGATCAATCGCCAAACAAATCGGTTTGCGGACCAGCGGGCGGCGGGCGTTTGGGCGGGGCCGCGCGGGCGGGCCGCACATCAGCCACCGCCGCCGCCACCTCGCCATCGGCAAAGGCCAGCACCAGCGCGCCGCTGGCCCGCGCTTGCCGGGCGCTGGTCACCAATGCCCCGTCTGGCCGCCGCACCATCGCATAGCCGCGCCCCAGCAGCACCCGGGGGTCCAGCGAGCCAAGCAGCCGCACCAGCGCATCCAGCCCGGACCGACCCCGCGCCACCCGCTGCATCGCCCGGGCCGGATCCAGCGCCGCCGCCGCCGCCGCCAGCCGCCGCTGGTCCCACGCCAGCCGCTGGCGCAGCAGCGCGGGGCGCAGCGCCCCGGCGCGCAGGTCAAATGCCTGGCGCAGCCGCACCAGCCGCTGGCGCGGCGCGGCATCCAGCCGGGCGGCGGCATCGTCCAGCCGCTGGCGCTGCGGCGCATACAGGGCATCGCGGCGCGGCAACCGCATCGCCAGCCCAGCCGTCCGTTCCCGGCGCAGGCTGAGTGCCCGCTCTGCCGCGCCCAGCAGCCGGGCATGGCAATCGGCCAGCCCGGCCAGCAATTCGCGCCGCACCGGCACCGCCATTTCCGCCGCCGCCGTGGGCGTGGGCGCGCGCCAGTCGGCGGCATGATCGGCCAGCGTCACATCGGTTTCATGGCCCACCGCCGAAATGGTGGGGATGGCGCAATCGGCGATGGCGCGCACCACCAC
>DAIUBZ010000286.1:0-2449 GCA_036846445.1 Sphingopyxis sp.
TGGACGTCGGCGCGATGACCCCCAATTTGTGGGTGTTTGAGCTGCGCGAGGATTGTCTGAACTTTTTCGAGCGGGCATCGGGCGCGCGGATGCATTGCGCCTGGTTTCGCCCCGGCGGGGTTCACCAGGATGTCCCGGAAAAATTGCTGGTCGATATTGGCGACTGGGTGGACAAACGCCTGCCCGAATTGTTCGGCGATGCGATGAGTCTGGTCACCGACAACCGGATTTTCAAACAGCGCAACGTCGATATTGCCACGGTCAGCAAGGACGACGCGCTGGCGTGGGGCTTTTCCGGGCCGATGATCCGGGGCAGCGGCATTGCGTGGGATTTGCGCAAATCTCAGCCCTATGACGTTTATGACCGGATGGAGTTTGACGTGCCGGTGGGCACGCGCGGCGATTGTTATGACCGGTTCATGGTGCGGGTGGAGGAAGTGTATCAATCCGCCCGGATCATCAAACAATGCCTGCGCGACATGCCCGGCGGTCCGGTCGCCAGCACCGACCGCAAGGTGGTGCCGCCGAAACGCGCCGAGATGAAGGCGTCGATGGAAAGCCTGATCCACCATTTCAAACTTTATACCGAGGGATTCAAAGTGCCCGCAGGCGAGGTCTATGTCGCGACCGAAAGCCCGAAGGGCGAGTTTGGTGTCTATCTGGTCAGCGACGGGACCAACAAACCCTATCGCTGCAAGATCCGCCCGACCGCATTTTCGCACCTGCAAGCGATGGATATGATGTGCAAGGGCCATATGCTGGCCGATACCACTGCGATCATCGGCGCGATTGATGTGGTGTTTGGGGAGTGTGACCGGTGATTTTGCGCGAGGCATTGATTTTGGTGCTGGCGCTGGCTGGATTTGCGTCGGGCGTCGCGGCCTATCTGGCGGCATTTCATGGCGCGGTGGCGGTGAAGGATGTGCTGGCGACGGCGGTGGCGGCGACAATCGGCCTGTATGTCGGGCGCTATGTGGAAAGAGGGCTGGCCCGTGGCTGATGCACCCCAAATCCCGGACGAGGCCCAAACCCGCGCGCGCTGGGGCGATTTTGCCTGGACGGCGGAAAATGCGGTCAAGGCTGCCGAAATCATCGCCCGCTACCCCGCCGGGCGGCAGCGCAGTGCGGTCATGCCGCTGCTCGATCTGGCCCAGCGGCAGGTGGGGGCGGAGACCCAGACTCAGGGCTGGCTGCCGGTGCCGGTGATCGAATTTGTCGCTGCTGCGCTGGAAATGCCGTTCATGCGCGCATATGAGGTCGCCAGTTTTTACACCATGTACAATCTGGCCCCGGTTGGCCGTTTTCATGTGCAGGTGTGCGGCACCACGCCCTGTTTGCTGCGCGGCAGCGACAACGTCATGGCGGCGTGCAAAAACCGGGGGATGGTCAAGGGCAAGACGACCCCCGACGGCCTGTTCACCCTGACGGAAGTGGAATGTATGGGCAATTGCGCCAGCGCACCGATGGTCCAGATCAATGACGATAATTTCGAGGATCTGGACTATGACCGCACGGCGGCGATTTTGGACGCACTGGCGGCGGGCAAGCCGGTGAAGCCGGGCACGCAGGAACCCGGCCGCCACACGGTCGAGCCATTGGGCGGGCCGACGACATTGACCGCGATGGTGGATGCCAACCATGATTACCGGAAGGAGTGGTAAGCGATGCTGGCGGACAAGGACCGGATTTTCACCAACGTCTATGGCTATCAGCATTGGGGCCTGAAGGCAGCGCAACAGCGCGGGGACTGGGACAAGACCAAGGCGCTGCTGGCGCTGGGGCCGGATGCGATCATCGAGGAGGTAAAGGCGTCGGGATTGCGCGGGCGCGGCGGCGCGGGCTTTCCCACCGGGCTGAAATGGTCGTTCATGCCCAAGACGCCCTCGCCGGAGCGGCCCAGCTTTCTGGTCATCAACGCCGATGAGAGCGAGCCGGGCAGCTGCAAGGACCGCGAGATCATCCGCCACGATCCCCACAAATTGATCGAAGGCGCGCTGATTGCCGGTTTTGCGATGCGGGCGCGGGCCGCCTATATCTATATTCGCGGCGAATATATCCGCGAAGCCGAAACCCTGTCTGCCGCCGTGGCCGAGGCCTATGCCGCTGGCTTGCTGGGCAAAAATGCCTGCAAATCCGGCTATGATTTTGACGTTTACGTCCACCGGGGGGCGGGGGCCTATATTTGCGGCGAAGAAACCGCGCTGATCGAAAGCCTGGAGGGCAAAAAGGGCCAGCCCCGGCTGAAACCGCCATTTCCGGCGGGCGCGGGTCTCTATGGCTGTCCGACCACGGTCAATAATGTCGAATCCATCGCGGTGGTGCCGACGATATTGCGGCGCGGCGCGGCGTGGTTTGCGGGCTTTGGCCGTGAGGGCAATAAGGGCACGAAATTGTTCCAGATTTCCGGCCATGTCGACCGCCCCTGTGTGGTCGAGGAGGAAATGGGCAT
>DAIUBZ010000287.1:0-2438 GCA_036846445.1 Sphingopyxis sp.
GCCCATGATATTTATGGCCGGGGGGCCGATCTGGCCGCAGTCGTCCGCCCCGCCAATATCGACCAATTGGCCGCAGCGGTGCGCGCCGCCACGGCCGCGGGCCATGCGGTGGTGGGGCGCGGCGGCGGCATGAGCTATACCGGCGGCACTACCCAGGATGCGCCGGGCGCGGTGCTGATCGACACCAGCGCGATGAACCGGGTGCTGGACATCAATGCCGATGACATGACGGTGACGGTCGAGGCGGGCTGCACCTGGGCCAGCCTGTATCAGGCGCTGAAGCCGCTGGGCCTGCGCACCCCGATGTGGGGCACATTGTCGGGGCTGGCGGCAACGGTGGGCGGCGGGATGAGCCAGAATTGCCTGTTCTGGGGCAGCGCCCGGCATGGCAGCGGCGCCGCATCCTGTCTGGCGCTGGCGGTGGTGCTGGCGGACGGCGAGATCATCCGGCCCGGCCTTGGCCATATGCGGCCCTATGGTCCCGACCTTGCCGGGCTGTTTCTGGCCGATTGCGGCGCGCTGGGGATCAAGGCGCACATTACCCTCAGGCTGGTGCGCGAGGCGGCGGCCCATGGCTATGCCAGCTTCACCTTTCCCACCCACCATGCGGTGCTGGCCGCAATTGCTGAAATTGGCCGCGCCGGGGTGGCGGCGGAGCTGTTCGGCTTTGACCCCAATTTGAACGCCATCCGGATGCGGCGCGACAGCCTGGCCAGCGATGCCAAGGCATTGATGGGCGTGATGAAGGCGCAAGGGTCGGTGCTGGCGGCGATCAAGGCCGGGGCGCAGGTGGTGGCCGCCGGGCGCAATTTTCTGGATGAGGCGGAGTTTTCGCTGCACATCCTGACCGAGGGGCGGTGCGCCGCCGCCGCCGACCATGACCTTGCCGCCGCCAGAGCCATTGCCGCCGCGCACGGTGGCACGGAGGTTGAGCCGAGCATCCCCAAGATCATCCGCGCCAACCCGTTCGGCCCGCTCAATTCCATGGTCGGGCCAGCGGGCGAACGCTGGGCCCCGGTGCACGGGATTGTGCCCGCCAGCCGGGCAGCGGCCTGTTATGACGCGATTTTGGCGCTGTTTGCCGATCAGGGCGCGGCGATGGCGGCGGCGGGGGTCCACACCGGCACATTGGTGTGCGGGCTGGGCGGACCGGGCGGCGGCGGGGTGCTGATCGAACCCTGTCTCTATTATCCCGATGCCCATGGCCCGCTGGTGACCGCCAGTGTCGAGGCGGCGCATCTGGCCAAATTGCCCGCGCACGCCCCCAATCCGGCGGCGCGGGCGCTGGTCGGTGAGCTGAAATCGGCGCTCAGCGCGATTTTTCTGGCGCATGGCGCGGGCCATTTCCAGATTGGCCGCACCTATCCCTTTGCCGCCAGTCTGGACGCCGGGTCGGCGCGGCTGTTGGCGGCGATCAAGGCGGCGGTGGACCCAGCCGCGCAGATGAACCCCGGGGTGCTGGGCCTGTGAGCGTGCGCGCCATGGGGACCCCTGCGCCATGGCGCTAGACCGGCGGCAGGCGGTGGCAGCCGCCTTGGCAGCGGCGGCCCTGCCGCACCTTGCCGCCGCCGCAATGAAGGACGAGATGATGCCTGACGCCGCCTTTCCCCGACCATCCCCGCCGCCCTATGCGGCGGTGGCCATGCAATTGACCGCGCGGGCGGTGGACCGGCTGACCAGCCGCGCCGCCGTCACCGCGCAGGTTCAGGCGCATGTCGCCGCGATCATCCCGCAAATCCGCAGCGCCAGCATCTTCATTCAGCAATATGGCGGTGCGCCGGTGCGGCTGGCGGTGCTGCCGGAATATCTGTTCACCAGCTATCCGGGGCGGATTGGCATCCGCGAATTTGCCGACCTTGCCGCATTTGACGCCGATGGCCCGGAATATGCCGCGATCCGGGACATGGCCCAGCAATTGGGCATGTTCATCGCCGGCAATGCCTATGAACGCGACCCGAATTTTCCCGGCCTGTATTTTCAGGCCAGTTTTGTCGTCGATCCAGCCGGCGATGTTGTCCTGCGCTATCGCCGCCTGAACTCCATGTTTGCCCCCAGCCCCCACGATGTCTGGTCAAAATATCTGGACATTTACGGGCTGGACGGCGTGTTCCCGGTCGCCCGGACCGCCATCGGCAATCTGGCCGCGGTGGCGTCGGAGGAAATTCTCTATCCCGAAATCGCCCGCGCCCATGCGCTGCGCGGGGCGGAGGTGTTTGTCCATTCCTCCAGCGAAATCGGCAGCCCGCTGACCACGCCCAAGGCCCTGGCGCGGCGGGCGCGGGCGATGGAAAATATGGCCTATGTCATCAGCGCCAACACCGCCGGGATCAGCGGCACCGCCCTGCCGCTGGCGTCGGCCGACGGCAACAGCGCCTTTGTCGACTGGAAGGGCAATGTGCTGGCCGAGGCGAACAGCGGCGAGACCTTTACCGCCTTTG
>DAIUBZ010000288.1:0-2418 GCA_036846445.1 Sphingopyxis sp.
ACAAAACCGGCGGCGGTGTCGCACGTGGTCCAATCGGCGTCCCAGCGCCGCGCTGCCGCCATCATCAGCATCGCCCGGGCGGCGGCGGCGGCGGCGCGGCACGGCTGTTCCCACATCATCACGGCGGTCGAACCGACGGTCAGCATCATTGCATGGCGCACCGCATATTCCCGCCGTACCCAGCGCCGCACGTCCTGCACCGCATCCGGCAGCAATTGGCGCGGGGTGAAGGCATCGCTGTCGGCGTCCACGGCGGCGGTGTTGGTGTAAACCGGGTTGATGGGCGCGCTTTCCACCGCGACCGTGCGCCAGTCTGCGCCCAGTTCGTCGGCGATAATCTGGGGGATCAGCGTGGTGATTCCCTGACCCATTTCGCATTGCGGGACGATCACCGCAATCTGACCGTCGCGGCCAATTTTGATAAAGGCGTTGAACAGCGACTCGCCATCAGCCAGCGGCACATTGGCGGCATATTCGCGCGGCCACAGCGCCCAGCCCAGGGCCAGCGCGCCGCCTGCGCCTGCTCCGGTGATCACGCTGCGGCGGCTGAGCAGCGGGGGCGCGCCGCGCGCGCGGCCAATCCGGTCGCGGATCGACGGCATCACCCGCGCGCCGCCAGCCAGCCGCTGACCCGCTTGGCAATGGCCAGAAATGGCGCGCCGTCCGGCCCGTCGCCAGCGGCGGGGGGCGTGCCGCCATCGCTGGCCAGCCGGATGCCAATCGCCAGCGGAATGCGGCCCAGAAAGTCGAGCTTCATTGCCGCCGCCGCGGCCTCGGCCCCGCCGCTGCCGAACGGATCGCTGACATGGCCGCAGGCGGGGCAGCAATATCCCGCCATATTTTCGACCATGCCGATAATCGGCACCGCTGCCTGGTCAAACAGGCTGATCGCCCGGGCCGCATCCATCAGGGCCAGATCCTGCGGCGTGGAGACGATCAGCGCGCCGGCGGGCTTGTGCCGCTGGATCATCGTCAATTGCACATCGCCGGTGCCGGGTGGCAGGTCGATCACCAGGATCTCGACATTGCCCCAATGGGCGTCGATCAACTGGTCCAGCGTCTTGCCCGCCATCGGCCCGCGCCACGCCAGCGCCTGCCCGGGCCGGGCAATCTGGCCGGTGGACAGCATCGGCACGCCCGACGGGCCAAGCACCGGCACCAATTTGCCGTCGCGCGCCACGGGCTTGTCATTTTCGCTGCCCAGCAGCCGGGGCTGGGACGGCCCATAGATGTCAGCATCAACCAGCCCGACCCGGTGGCCCAGCCGGCCCAGCGCCACCGCCAGATTGGCGGCAACCGTAGATTTTCCGACCCCACCCTTGCCGCTGCCCACCGCGATCAGGGTGCGGGCAGTGCGGCTCATGGTGCGGGCAATTCGCACGGCGCTGACCCCGGCTTCGGCCAGCAAGGCGTCGCGCACCGCCGCCTCCAGCGCCGCCGCAGCGGCGGCATCCAGCCCGCTGACGTCCAGCACCAGCGCCGCGATACCGCCGTCCAGCAGCCGCACCGCCGCCGCGCGCTCTCCCGAACATTGGGCGGCGCGGGCGGTCAATTGGTCAAGGTCAGCGGCAGCCATCGGCCCCAATTACGCCCTGCCCCCCGCTTTGCCAGCGCAAAATCAATCTGCCCCCTGTTTTTCGCGCGCCTCCGTCCCTATACTGGTGAAATGGATCAATTTGACAGCAGCACGCCGCCGCCGCGCGGCTATCCGCTTCGCACCATCTGGAGCAATATCAGCGCAATGGCCAATAATCCGTGGGGCAGCAAGGGCAGTGGGCCGGGGAAGGGGAATGCCGGGGGCAATGGCAGTGGTGACGGCGGCGGCGACGCTCCCCCGCCCCGCAATCCATGGACCGATCCGCCCGCGCCCGGTGGCCGCCCGCGCGGGCCGACGGCGCTCGATGAACTGCTGAAACGCCGCCCGCGGGGCGGCGGCGGGGGCAACAATCCCTTTGGCGGCGGGGGCATGGGCAAATTGCCCGGCGGGGCAAAGGCATGGGGCTGGGCTGCGGCCGGGGTGGCGCTGTTGTTTGTCGGCGCCTCGATGGTCCATATCATCCCGCCGCAAAATGAGGGTGTGGTGACGCGGCTGGGCAGCTATGTCCGCACCGTATCGCCCGGCATCCACATCACCCTGCCGTTTATCGAGCGGGTTGAGCAGGAAGATGTGCGGCAAATCCGCACGCTTCCGGTGGGCTCGCCCAATGCCAGCGACGAGAATTTCGTGCTGACCCGGGACCAGAATATCATCGATCTGGCTTATGAGGTGCGCTGGACCATTCGCGATCCAGAGCGGTTCCTGTTCCAGCTTGCCGACCGCGAGGGGACGATTCGCGAGGTTGCCGAAACCGCGATGCGCGCCGCCGTTGCCAATTTTGACCTGATTCAGGCGATCGGCCCGGGCCGGTCTGACATTGA
>DAIUBZ010000289.1:0-2414 GCA_036846445.1 Sphingopyxis sp.
ACGACGACATATTTGACGCCGCGCCGTTTGCCCTCGATCAGCGCATGGCCGACACAGCGCGCGCCGGTCATGCCAAAGGGGTGGCCGATGGAGATGGAGCCGCCGTTGACGTTCAGCCGGTCGTCGGGGATGCCCAGCCGGTCGCGGCAATACAGCACCTGCACGGCAAAGGCTTCGTTCAACTCCCACAGGCCAATGTCGTCCATGCCAAGGCCGAACCGTTCCAGCAGCTTGGGGATGGCGAACACCGGGCCGATGCCCATTTCATCCGGCTCGGTGCCCGCCACCGCCATGCCGACATAGCGGCCCAGCGGGGTCAGCCCGCGCTTGGCGGCCAGCCCGGCCTCCATCACCACCGTCGCCGCCGCGCCGTCGCTGAGTTGGCTGGCGTTGCCGGCGGTGATGCAATGGCCCTCGCCCATCACCGGCTTCAGGCTGGCCAGCCCCTCCAGCGTGGTGTCGGGGCGGTTGCAATCATCCTTGGTGGCGGTGACTTCCTGATAGGTCACCTCCTTGGTTTCCTTGTTCACCACCGCCATGGTGGCGGTGCAGGGGATGATTTCGTCGTCAAACTTGCCTGCGGCCTGGGCGGCGGCGGTGCGCTGCTGCGATTGCAGGCTATATTCATCCTGCGCCTCGCGGCTGATGCCATAGCGGGCGGCGACGACTTCGGCGGTCGAGATCATCGGCATATAGGTGTGGGGGTGCATGGCCAGCAATTCCTGGTCAAATTCGAAAAACAGCTTGTCGCCGCGAATTTTCGACACGGTCTCAACCCCGCCGGCGACACAAATGTCCATGCGGTCGATGGCGATCTGCTTGGATGCGGTGGCAATCGCCATCAGCCCCGACGAACATTGCCGGTCCAGCGACATGGCGGGCACCGTCACCGGCAATCCCGCGCGCAGGCCCACCAGCCGGGCGATGTTGGGCGACTGACTGCCCTGTTGCATCGCCGCGCCGATAATAATGTCGTCAATCTCGCCGCCGTCGATCCCGGCGCGCTCAACCGCCGCGCGCACGGCATAGGCGCCCAGCGTGGGGGCGAGGGTGTTGTTGAACGCCCCGCGCCCGGCTTTGCAAAGCGGGGTGCGGGCGGTGGAGACAATGACGGCGTCGCGCATGAAAATATCCTTCTGGTTGTGACGGTTTAGATGAAAAACTGGCTGATCCATTCACAGATCAGGGCGGGTTTGTCCTCGCCCTCAATCTCGACGCTGACCTGTTGCACCTGTTGCCACTGGCCGGGGCGCTTTTCGGTGAGCGCCAACAGGGTGAAATGGGCGCGCACCCGCTTGCCCGACCGAACCGGGGCCAGAAAGCGCAATTTGTCGCTGCCATAATTCACCCCCATCTTCATGCCCGCCACCGCCGGACAGTCCGATGCGGCATGCAGCCGGGGCATGAGCGACAGGGTCAAAAACCCATGGGCAATGGTGCCGCCAAAGGGGGTGGCGGCGGCGCGCACCGGGTCGATGTGAATGAATTGATGGTCGCCGGTGGCATGGGCAAAGGCGTCGATCATCGCCTGGTCCACCAGCACCCAATCCGAGATGCCAAGCAGGTCGCCGACGCGGTCGGTCAATTGCTGGGGGGTAAGCTCTGTCACGCTGTGCCCATCCTGTAATGGCTGTTTCCCGCACCTTTGGACGCTGTCGCCGCCGCTGGCAAGGCCCGGGCGCGCCGGGCAGGCTGCCGTAACGTCAGGTGGCCGCCGGTTCCGGGTAGGGCAGGATCATCCGGCCATCGGGCGCGGCGGTGAAGGTGGTCTGGGTGGGATAGGCAAATTCATATCCCGCCGCACCCATCGCCGCGAACAGCGCGATGCCAACGGCAGTGCGGGCAGCGGCGACCTCATTGATGTTGTCGCTCATCACGTCAAACACCAGTTCAAAGTCCAGACTGCTGGCACCAAAGCCGGTGAAGCTGGACCGCACGAAGACGTGATTTTCCTGCGCCACCTGCGCCGCCAGCAGATCGGGCAGGGCCGTCAGCATCGCCGGGCTGGTCTGGTAAACCACGCCCACGGCCAGACTGACCCGCCGCCGCTCGATCCGGGCGAAATTGGCGATTTCCTTGTTCAGCAAATTGGTGTTGCTGATAATCAGCAATTCGCCGCTGATCGCGCGCAGCCGGGTGCTTTTCAGCCCCACCCGCTCAACCGTGGCAAAGCTGTTGTCATAGCGGATGGTGTCGCCATTGCTGAATGGCCGGTCGAAAATGATCGACAATGCCGCGAACAGATCGGCAAAAATCCCCTGCGCCGCCAGCCCAATCGCAATGCCGCCAATGCCCAGCCCGGCGATCAGCGCCGCGACATTGACCCCGATATTGTCGAGGATGATGATCGTGGCGACCGCGAACAGGGCGATGCTGATGAGCACTTTGATGATGGCCATGGCGTTGGCCAGCGT
>DAIUBZ010000290.1:0-2409 GCA_036846445.1 Sphingopyxis sp.
CCGATTTATTGCGGCGGCTGGCCAAGGCAGAGAAAGCGGCCGCCGACGCGGCCAAAGCGGCGGCCAATGATGTCGAGGCTCTGCGCGGAACCGTTCGGCAATTGCAGGCCGATGCCCAGCAGGCCCACAGCGATCTGGCGGGCGCGCTGGCCCGCGCCAAACGGGCCGATGACGCGATCGAGGCGTTTCTGCGCGCCCAGCCGCACTTGCGCCCCCAGCCGATTGCCGCCGCCCCAGCCGCACTGGCGGGCACCAGCACCACCGCCGCCACCGTCCGGGCGGCGGCAAGCGGCGGGATTGAAGCGCACCTGATCGACGGGTATCAAGTGCCCGGCCCAGACCGCAAGCGGTCAGATTATCAAGGGCTGATGGCCTATGTGGTCAATCCATCCACAGTCGATTGCACCCAAGCCCGGTGCGGGAATGAGACCGGAACGATCGACGGCGCCGAGAGGCTGTTGTCCAGCTATTTCAAAGACAGGTTAAAGAAAAATCCCCCCAAATTCAGCCAGCAAGCCACCGGCGTCAACGCATCAATCACCGGCACCAAACAGGGAGCCCAGGCGCAGCTAAGCTATGAGGTGCCGTTTGATCGCCGGCGCGCAATCGCTTTGCCAAAGGCAGTTGGCAAGGCTGGCTCCATGCGCACGATCACCACCTCGGTCGTCATCAGTGGCCGGGCCACCATCACCAGCGGCAATAGTTTCGGGACGATTGCCACCAATGCCAAGCTAAGCGACGATCCGCTGGGGTTTTCGCTCGCTTTGGGCAGGCAATATTATCCCTCCGTGCCGTTGCTTGGCCCTGACCGGAAATCGGTTGAAAGCCGGGCGCGGACGATGGTTGCTGCGCTGGTGAAACGCTGTGAGGCCGCCAAGGGCACATGGACAATGCCAGCCGATGCCGCCCGCGAGATTTACCTGGCTCCCGACGGCTCGGCCCCGGTCTGTTCGGGGGAAGGGCTGATCCAATGGGCGTTCGACCCCGAAGCTGATGGCTATAAGGCCAATGTCGCCGCCTATAACGACGCCATCTGGAATGCCGGTGCCAAGGTGCTGCCGGAATATGGTTGGGGCATCAAAGCCGATGTTGGCCGGGCGGTTTACCGATATATCGATCCAACCCGGTTCGAATCAGCGGATAATCCCGCGGGGCCGCAATTTCTGCTGCCGACGCTGGCATTCGATGATGATGCTGCCAAAGCCAATCTGGGCGGGGTGAAGGCCAGCCGCTACAATGTGAAATTCGGCGGCTATGGCTTTCGGCACATCGCCAGCAAGCAGGGTGGTCCAGCCATGACGCTGATCATCCGGGCCGATTATGGCAACCAATGGGCCTTTCGCGACGCCAATGGCGATCCACTGACCAATGGGACGGAATTTTGTGCCCAGAACCACGTCAGGACCGCACTGGCCGGGACCAAAACGCTGGACTGCGCGAAATTCAACACGGCCACGCCGTCGGCGCGATGGGGGTTTGAACCGTCGGTGGAACTGCGCACGACGATCGACCTGAAAAACGGCTATTTGCCTAGCATTGGCCTCGCACCCTCTGCTGCCTTCAACACCGCCGATGACCGGGGCCGCATCAACATCCCGCTCTATCTGGCCTTTGACAAGGACAGCAAGCTGGACGGCGGTATCCAGTTCACCCACGCCAGCGGTGGCATTCAAAATGGCGCGCCGCGCAAGGATGAAAATATCTGGTCGGTCTTTATCTCCACCCCGTTGAACCTAGCTGGCAACCGCTAGAACGGTCTTCGATCTGATTGCATCAGAACAACTGCTTTCACTGTTCTATTTCGCCGCGTTTGCCGGTGGGTCAGTTGATGGCACCTGCCCGGAACACGCTCCAAGCGCGCTGGAGGAGGCGGCGCGGCGGGCCGCTGTTTTTGCTTCGCGCCGGTTTCGCGCTCTGCTAGGCCACCGGCATGACGTCCCCCCGCATCCTGTTGATCGTCACCGGCGGCATTGCGGCCTATAAATCGCTTGAGCTGATTCGGCTGCTCCGGCGGCAGGGGGTGATGGTGCGGGCGGTGCTCACGGCCAGCGGGGCGGAGTTTGTCACGCCCCTGTCGCTCAGCGTCATGACCGAGGACCATGTTTATGGCGCGCTGTTCGACCTGAAGGACGAGCGCGAGATTGGCCATATCCAATTGTCGCGGCAGGCCGATCTGGTTGTCATCTGCCCCGCCACCGCGAACATATTGGCCAAGGCGGCGGCGGGGATTGCCGATGATCTGGCCACCACCATCCTGCTGGCCACCGACAAGCCGGTGCTGGCGGTGCCCGCGATGAATGTGCGGATGTGGAACCATCCCGCCACCGCCCGCAATCTGGCGACGCTGGCCGATGATGGCTGGACGATCATGCCGCCCGATTCCGGCGCGATGGCGTGCGGCGAATTTGG
>DAIUBZ010000291.1:0-2399 GCA_036846445.1 Sphingopyxis sp.
GCGCGCTTTGGCCCGGCCGGGCCGGGCAAGGTGAATCAGGGGATTAATATCGCGGCCCAGCGCGGCGCGCCAATTTTGGCGGCGGCGGACGGGGTGGTGGCCTATGCTGGCGACGGCATCGCCATTTATGGCGGGATGGTGCTGGTGAACCATGGCGGCGGCTGGATCAGCGCCTATGGCCATGCCGAGGCATTGAATGTCCAGCGCGGCCAGGCGGTCAAGGCAGGCGAGGTCATTGCCCGCGCCGGGGCCAGCGGACAGGTGCAATCGCCGCAATTGCATTTTCAGCTTCGCCGTGACCGCAAACCGGTGGACCCGCTGCTCCACCTGCCGGGCCGTTAGCCCGATGCTGCTTGGCAAAGCCCGCCGCAAACCGATGCTAAAGCGCAAGTTTCAGCCGCTGCGCCGGGCCAGCCGCTGGCCGGTGTGGGCTGATGTGTCGGCCCGGCTGGGGCTGGCGGTGGGGCTGATGGCGGTGGTGGTGCTGATCCACTGGATCGGTCGGGACGGCCTGCGCGACCAGCTTGATGGCGAAATCAGCTTGACCGACGTGATTTATTTCACTGCAATTTCGGTCAGCACCACCGGCTTTGGCGATATTGTCCCCGTCACTGACAGCGCCCGGCTGATCGAGGCGCTGTTGATTACGCCCATTCGGATCATCGTGATTTTCATCTTTGTCGGCACTGCCTATAATTTCGTTATCAAACGCAGTTGGGAAAAATGGCGCATGGCCAGAATTCAGGAACAATTGACGGGCCATATCGTCGTGCTGGGCTTTGGCACCAGCGGGTCAGAGGCGGTGCGCGAATTGGTGGCCCGGGGCACCGCCCCGGCGTCCATCGTCGTGGTGGACCCCTCGGCGGAGCGGCTGGATGCAGCCGAAAAACTGGGCTGCAACGTGCTTGCGGGCGACGCCAGCCGCGACCAGACGCTGATCGACGTGCGGGTGGGCACGGCGGCGTCAGTGCTGGTGTCGGCGGGCCGCGATGACAGCAGCATTTTGATCGTGCTGAGCGTCCGCCATCTTGCTCCCACTGTGCCGATTACGGTGGTGGTGCGGGCCACCGACAATGAGTTGCTGGCGCGGCAGGCGGGGGCCGACACCGTCATCAACCCGGTCAGCTTTACCGGCCTGTTGCTGGCCGGATCGGCCAATGGGGCGCATGTGGCCGAATATCTGGCCGATCTGGCATCGATCACTGGCCGGGTGCAACTGAACGAACGGCCCGTCCGCGCCGACGAAATCGGCGGCAGCATCGACAATCTGGCCACCACCGGGCGCGGCCTGCGCGTGTATCGCGGCGGCAAACCCTATGGCTTTTGGCAGGCCGAGGCACAGGCGCTGGCGGCGGGCGACATCATTGTCGAGGTGGTGCGCTGCGCCGATTGCGACGCAGAATAAGCGATATTCCGCGCCGGGGTGCCCCGCTCAGCGCGCCGGGCACCCCTTGCCCGCCAGCGCCGCCGCAATCACCGGCTTGATGGCCACATTGTCGATATAGCGGCCATCTCCATTGTGGCGGACGATATCGCGCAACCCCGGATCGGTGCCGACCACAAATTGATTGAGGCACGCCGCGCCCGGCCCGCTGGCCCACAGCCGGGTATTTTCATTGGTGTGGGTGCCGCTGTGCCATTTGACCTGCGGCAATTTGCCCTTGCCCATATTCACCACCGGCTGCCAGGCGGTCCGGTCGCTGTCGGGGCCGAGCGGCAGGGCATTGCCGTGATCGGTCAGCACGATGACCAGCGTGCTATCCAGCCGCCCCTTGGCGCGCAGCCAGTCCATGGTCGCGGCCACGGCGGCCTCAAAATCCAGTTGCTCCTCGATAATCCGGCCCGTCGCATTGGCGTGGGCGGCCCAGTCCACCGCACCGCCCTCGACCATCAGGAACATGCCGCCGGGGTTTTGCCCAAGCCGGTTCAGCGCCGCACGGGTCAGGGTGGGCAAATTGGGGATATCGCGCAAAAATGCCGCGCCAGATGGGTTGGCGACATCCGGCCCGGTCACTTCGCTGCGGCGGCCATATTGCAGGGTGGACGCCACCCGGGGGATCACCACCAGCCGCCCACTGGTCGCGGCGCGGCCATCGGCCAGCGCCTGAATTTCGGGCATTGCGTCGGTGAATTTGCCAAATTGGCCCGATGACTTCAGCGCCGCCCAATCTTCTGGCGAAATAAACTGGTGCAGCGGCGTGGCGCGCGGCGCGCCATTGTCGTCATATTCGGGGTGGCCAGCCCCGATGATCACATCCAGCGCGGGGTTGCGCAGCATGTCGCGGGCGATTTCATGATAATTGTTGCGGCGGACATTGCTCGCCCCGAACACAGCGGGCGTGGCGTGGCTGAACGGCACGCTGCTGACCACGCCCGTTGCGCGGCCCGCCGCCTTGGCC
>DAIUBZ010000292.1:0-2370 GCA_036846445.1 Sphingopyxis sp.
TATACGCTGACCAGCGCCACCGGATCGATCACCTTTTTGCCCGCCAACATCGACGCGGCCCAGTCCAACGCCGGAGCGGTGGTCTATTCGCGCACCAATGGCAACACCACCGACACGTTGACCCTCACGCGCCCCGGCACGTCGGGACCGATCACCTATACCTATGTCGGCGGGGCATTTTGGCAAAAAACGACTCAGGTGAACGCCAATCAGGTCGATGGCGCGATCAACGCACTCGTCTATGGCGTCCCGACCCCGGATGCGGCGGTGCCGCGCACCGGCACCGCCAGTTTTGCCGTCGATCTGATCGGCGCGCGGACCGTGAACAACAGCCTTGCCCCGATTTCCGGCGCGGGAACCACCTTGGTTGATTTCGCCGGGGGCAATGTGGTCACGGTGGGCCGGGTCACGGCTGGCGGGGTGCAAAATGGCACCCCCCCGAACAGTTTTACCGGCAATGCCCGGCTGGCATCCAGCGGCAACAGCTTTACCGGCACTTTCGTGCTCAATGATTTTGGTGCGCTGACCGGCACGATGACCGGGCGCCTGTTCGGCCCGGCGGCTCAGGAAATTGGCGCGGTGGTTCGGGCCGCCAATGGCGGCGACATATTGGTCGGCGCGCTGATCGGGCGGCGGGGCAGCGGGGCGCCCGCCAACACCGAGTTCAATGACATCAGCATGAACGTCAACCTGCCGCCGCTAACCAACAGCGATTTGTTCAGCGGCGATGCGGGCACGATCACCACCACCATCGTCGGCCAATCGGGCAACAATTTCACTGGCGGCGGCTTTTCGGCCAGCACCCGGTCCGACGCCCCGCTGACGCTGTTTTACGACAGCGCCACCCGCAGCTATACGCTGATCGCTGCCGACCGCACGTCCAGCTTTTTTCCGCCAGATTACCGCCTGTTCCCCTCGCCCACCGCGACCGAGGATTTTTCCGATGGCGCGCGGACGGTCATGCCCGACAACGCCCCGTCCGTCACCCTGACCTATACCCGGGCGGGCACCTGGGCTTTTGCCAACCCGGTGGGGGCGTCCACCGCCTATCGGCTGAGCAATTTCACTTATGGCATGACGACGCCCGATGCCGCCGTGCCGCGCACTGGCACGGCCAATTTCCGGCTGGCGCTGGGCGGGGTGGTGGCCGACAATGATTTTGCCAATTTGATGCGGTTCAACGGCACCGGGGTGCTGGAGGCCAATTTTGCCAGCGGCGCGCTGCGGGGGCTGGGCAGGATTGCCTACCGCGAGGATTTTGCCCAGAGCGGGCGGCCCGTCGCGGTGCCCACTGGCAATTTCGACCTGACCGCCCAACTGGCCAGCAATGCCAATCGCTTCGGCGGCACCATCAACCTCACCGGGCTGGGCGCGGCCTATATGGGCGCGCTGACCGGGCGGTTTTTCGGCCCGGCTGCTCAGGAAATTGGCGCGGCCTTTACCGTCAGCGACGGCGCGGGCGGGGTGGGATCGGGCACATTGGTCGGGGCGCGCGATGCCACCGCCACCCTGCCCGCGCCGCCATCCACCCTGCTGGGCCTGACCGGGCCGACCGATTTGGCCACCAGCGGAACAATTCTGCCCAGCCCGGCCACCTTTGGCAATATTGTCGGGGTGAATTTTGATCCGGCCACCAACCGCTATGTCCTGTCATTCCGCGACGAATTTACCCAGGGCGCGCCGGTGACGAACCTGACGCTGGACGCCAGCACCCGGAACGCGGCCACCAGCACCGCCGCCCTGACCGGGCACAGCGCCTCGCTGGACGGGCGGCCGGTCACGGCGTTGCTGTCGGTGCCGGGGGCCAGCAATCCGACGATTGCCCTGTCCTACACCGGCTATGCCAGTTTGAATTACGATCCCGGCGGCACCTTTGCCCGGCGGATTTTTGCCCATTACGGGCTGGCCACCCCGTCGCAGACCATGCCGCGATCGGGCACCGGCGTATATAACGGCATCGTTACCGGCCACGGCACCAGCGAAGTCGGGGTGCCCGGCACGTCCACCGCCACCACCGACTATGCGCTGACCGGCACCGGAACCTTGACCGCCGATTTCAGCGCGGGCTCGCTGGCATCAACCATGGCGATTCAGGGCAGCGCGACCGGCACCGGCGCGGCCCGCGATTTTGGCACCTTCACCCACAATGGCACGATCACCGGCACGACATTTTTCGCCGGGGTGAATGGCGACAGCCTGCGCGGCCAATTTTACGGGCCAAATGCCGAGGAATTTGCCGCATTGCTGAACATCGTCCGGTTGCTGGGCGGGATCGGGACACCGACTCAGGATCAGGTGACGCTGAACGGCATTTATGTCGGCCGCCGTCCGGTGCCGTAAACGGGGGCCGGGCGGCAGAAGCGGCTAGAG
>DAIUBZ010000293.1:0-2364 GCA_036846445.1 Sphingopyxis sp.
GGCACCGCGCTGGCGGCGGCGCGCAGCGGCGGGCTGATCCGCGATGCGATCACGGCGATGACCGGCGGCGTCACGGAAGCCGAGGTGCGGGCGCTGCGCCACCGGCTGGGCGTGCGCCCGGTGTATAAGGCGATTGACACCTGCGCCGCCGAATTCGCCGCGCAAACCCCCTATCTCTACTCCACCTATGAAGCGCCCAGCTTTGGCGCGGCCGAGTGCGAAGCGGCACCCAGCGATGCCCGCAAGATCGTGATATTGGGCGGCGGGCCGAACCGGATCGGGCAGGGGATTGAGTTTGATTATTGCTGTTGCCACGCCTGTTTTGCGCTCAGCGATGCGGGCTATGAAACCATCATGGTCAATTGCAATCCGGAAACGGTCAGCACCGATTATGACACGTCCGACCGGCTGTATTTCGAGCCGCTGACGGCGGAGGATGTGCTGGAGATATTGGCGGTTGAGCAATCGCGCGGCACGCTGGTTGGCGTGATTGTCCAATTTGGTGGTCAGACCCCGCTGAAACTGGCCCAGGCATTGAGCGACGCGGGCATTCCCATTTTGGGCACGTCGCCCGATGCCATTGATCTGGCCGAGGATCGGGAGCGCTTTGCCGCGCTGGTCGGCAAATTGGGGCTGAAACAACCGGCCAACGGGCTGGCGCGCAGCCGGGACGAGGCGCTGGCGGTGGCGGCGCGCATTGGCTATCCGGTGCTGACCCGGCCATCCTATGTGCTGGGCGGGCGGGCGATGGAGATTGTCGATACGCCGCAGCAGCTAGACCATTATATCGACACGGCGGTTCAGGTGTCCGGCACCTCGCCGGTGCTGATCGACCGCTATTTGCGCGACGCGATCGAGGTGGATGTCGATGCGCTGTGCGACGGCGACCAGGTGGTGGTCGCCGGAGTCCTGCAACATATTGAGGAGGCCGGGGTCCACAGCGGCGACAGCGCCTGTTCCATCCCGCCATATAGTCTGGAACCCGCGATCATTGCCGAGATTGAGCGGCAGACCGAGGTGCTGGCCCATGCCCTGGCGGTGCGCGGGCTGATGAACATTCAGTTCGCGGTCAAGGATGGCGAGGTGTATCTGATCGAGGTCAACCCCCGCGCCAGCCGCACCGTGCCGTTCGTGGCCAAGGCGATTGGCGCGCCGGTGGCCAAATATGCGGCGCGGGTGATGGCTGGCGAGAAATTGGCCGATTTGCCGCCGATCAACCGCCACATCAGCCATGTTGCAGTGAAGGAAGCGGTGTTTCCCTTTGCCCGCTTCCCCGGCACCGACCCGGTCTTGTCGCCCGAGATGAAATCCACCGGCGAAGTGATGGGCATCGACGCGGATTTCGCCATGGCCTTTGCCAAGGCGCAATTGGGCGCGGGCGACCGTTTGCCTGTGGTCGGGTGCCTGTTCGTGTCGGTCAAGGACGCCGACAAGCCGCGCATCGCCGCGCCGGTGCAGCAATTGGCGGCGCTGGGCTGGAGTGTGATCGCGACCGGCGGCACCGCCGATTATCTGGCCGCCGCCGGGGTGGCGGTGGAGCGGGTAAACAAGGTGAATGAGGGCCGCCCGCACATTGTCGACCGGATCAAGGATGGCGGGGTGCAGCTGATTTTCAACACCACCGAGGGGTGGCAGAGCATGAAGGACAGCCAATCAATCCGGGCGTCGGCGCTGGTCGGCAACATCGCCTATTACACCACCATCCCGGCGTGCGCGGCGGCGGCGGCGGCGATCGGCGTGCTGGGCCAGCGGCATCTTGAAGTAAAACCGCTTCAGGACTATTATTAAGGATTGCACTGTTTCCCCAGATGATTGGTTGAGGGGGGCCGCCACCGGTTGGGCCGGGGCGGAACAGATGGGCAGTGATGAAGGGCAGGACGAAGATGGCAAGTGTCGAGAAAGTTCCCATGCTGGCCGAGGGCTATGCGCTGATGCAAAGCCAACTCGCCCACCTCAAGGCCGAACGCCCCCAGATTGTCGATGCGATCGAGGAAGCGCGGGCGCACGGCGATCTGTCGGAAAATGCCGAATATCACGCCGCCAAGGAGCGGCAGGGGCAGGTTGAGGCGTCGATTGGCGATTTGGAGGACAAATTGTCGCGGGCGCAGATCATCGACCCCACCGCCTTGTCGGGCGAGCGGATTGTGTTTGGCGCCACCGTCACCCTGCGTGACGACAATGACAAGCCGGTGCGCTATCAACTCGTCGGCCAAGCCGAGGCGGATGCGCGCATTGGCCGGATCAGTTACAACAGCCCGCTGGGCCGGGCGCTGATTGGCCGCCGGGTGGATGATGAGGTTGAGCTGACGGTGCCGTCGGGCGACAAATATTATCTGGTCGAGAAAATCGAATTTATCTGATGGC
>DAIUBZ010000294.1:0-2360 GCA_036846445.1 Sphingopyxis sp.
AGTTGGAAACCAGCGGCGACAGCGAAGCCAGCGCAGCGCGGATCGGCGAATTGGTGATGGACGCGCTGAAGGTGGCGGACCATGTCGCCTATATCCGCTTTGCCAGCGTCTACCGCGATTTCACCGATGCCGGGGATTTTCAACAATTCGCCGCCAGCATGAGCGCGCCAGCACCCGGCAGCCAGCCAGACGGCCACGGGGAAAACGACAGCAGCGCCGACAATGGCGGCAGCGCGGCATGACCGTGCCGCCAGCACCGCCCGCGATCGTCCTGATTCGTCCGCAACTCGGCGAAAATATCGGCGCAGTCGCCCGGGCAATGCTGAACTTTGGCCTCACCGATTTGCGGCTGGTCGCCCCCCGCGATGGCTGGCCCAACCCAGCCGCTGGTCCCGCCGCCGCCGGGGCCGACAGCGTCATCGGCAATGCGCGGGCCTGTGCGACGCTGGCGGAGGCAGTGGCGGATTGCACCATGCTTTACGCCACCACGGTGCGGCGGCGCGGGGTGATGAAGCCAGTGTTGACCCCGGTAGCGGCGGCGGCGGAGATGCAGCGCCTGCCCGGCCGCGCCGCGATCTTGTTCGGCGCCGAACGGTCAGGAATGGACGCCGACGATGTCGCCGCCGCTCACCGGATCATCACCGTGCCGGTCAATCCGGACTTTGGCTCGCTGAACCTGGCGCAAGCGGCAATCATCATCGCCTATGAATGGGCCCAGGCCGCAGCGGCGCAGGCGGCGGCATCCGGGGCAGCGGCGGCGGGCGCCCCCACGCTGGCCCAGCCGCCACTGGTGCCGCTCGACCCGCCCGCGCCGCTGGGAGAGGTGGAGGATCTGTATCAGCATCTGGTCCGCGAATTGGACCGCGCGGATTATTTCAACCCGCCAGAGCGCGCCGCGGTCACCCGCCGCGCGGTCAGGACCCTGCTGACCCGCACCGGCTGGACCGCCAATGATGTGCGGATGTTCCACGGGGTGCTGGTGGCAGTGGGCCGGGCCGGGCGGCGCGGTCCGCCGCAAGACTGACGCCGCACTGGCGCTCAGGCCGCAGCCGCGTGGCCGCCCTTGCGGCTTTGCCGCGCCACCAGCTTGAGCATGAAGCGCAGGTCGCTCTCGCCCAATTGCAGGGCGGTGTCGGCCCATTCGGTGACAACCGCGACCAATTCATCGAGCGTCACCGGATTGACCAGCCGCATCGCCCGGTTGGCGCCGACATGCCCCGCGTGGCGGCGGCGTTCGCGGGCAATCAGCGCGCGAACCGCCTGCGCCCCCTCGCCCGGGCTGGCAAGATGGTGGACCAGGCCGAGGTCGTGGAGTTGCTCCGCCGACCAGGCCTCGCCCGATCGGATCAGCCGCTCCGCCATCGCCGCGCCCACCCGGCGGCTGAGCAGGGCGTGGGCGCCCATGCCCGGAAACAGGTTAAAGCTGATTTCCGGCAAGCCAAAGCGCGCGCCGCGCTCCGCCACAATCAGATTGAACGACATCAACGCTTCCCAGCCGCCGCCCAGCGCATCGCCCTCGACCAGCCCCACCGTGATGATCGGCAAATCCAGACTGGCCAGATTGCGGTGCAATATCTCGACACAATGGCGGCCATAACGAATGAGGCCGGGCCGATCGCCCGCCCGGATCAGCGCCGCAAACAGGTCCAGATCGCCGCCGTAACAAAATACCCCCGGCACCCGCGACCCCAGCACCAGATATTTCAGCGGCACCCGCCCCGGCCCGAAACTGGCGGCGATATCATCCTGCCACGCGGTGAAATCGGCCAGCATCGCCGGATTGAAACTGGGCCGCCCGGTCGGGTTCATGAACGTCCACAGCGTTTCAATCGCCGGGTCATACAGACAGTCGAGCTGCGCCAGATTGAACAGGCGGGCCGGCAGAGCGGTGGGCCAGTCCGCGCCGCGCACCGCTGCGGCATCGCTGCTGGCGGGCCGCAGCGGCGGTGGCGGAGTAATCGGCTGTGCAATCGTCATAATGACTCCCCTGTCACCTGTGCGGTACAGCGTCATGTCAGGACTGACAGAATCGCGCGGGGTTACAAGCCCTCAATTGGTTGGAATCGCCCCAAATTGGGCGTTTTTCGCCACCCGCCCGCCAGATTCCAGCCGGCGATTGCGGATATTGCAACCAGCACGCCAGCCCGCACCATTTTGGACAAGCCGGGCGGGGCGCACCCACCGCACCGTTGCGGCGCGCCCCAAGGCAGCCCCCGCCCGCGCCGCCGAACGGCCGCGCTGCGACGAGGCGAATCTCGCGTGCGACGAACAGAATGGTGTCAAGCGCATTTACTGGCTTGCATCCCGCCGCCGCTATGGCACAAGTGGTGGTGGGCGCAGGGCGGGGGACACCCCAGCGA
>DAIUBZ010000295.1:0-2344 GCA_036846445.1 Sphingopyxis sp.
GCCATGCGTTCCAGGATTTTGTGGCTGTAATCCAGCGTCGCGGGCATGAAATCCGGGGTTTCATCGGAGGCATAGCCGAACATGATGCCCTGATCGCCCGCGCCTTCATCCTTGGCCTCGCCGCTGTCCACGCCTTGCGCGATATGCGCGGACTGGCCGTGCAGGTGGTTTTCCAGCACCAGCGTTTCCCAGTGAAACCCGTCCTGTTCATAGCCGATTTCGCGCACGGTCCGGCGCACCACCGCCTCAATCTCCTCGCGCGCGCCGGGGGCCCAATAGCCATTGGCGGCCCATTCATCGCGCCGGTCGTCATACATGGGGGTGCAGCGGATTTCCCCGGCCAGCACCACCCGCTGGGTGGTCGTCAACGTCTCGCATGCCACCCGTGATTCCGGGTCCTTGCCCAGCATCAGGTCCACAATCGCATCGCTGATCTGGTCTGACACCTTGTCGGGATGCCCCTCGCCCACGCTTTCCGAGGTGAACAGAAAATCGCTCCGCATGCCGCCGCCCTTTCAATATAAAGAAATCTTTATGTCGGCTCGCATTAGCGTCGTGCCGCGCGCAGTGCAAGGGTGGAAATCAGCAGCAAAGCCGCCAGCGCCAGCGGCAGCCGATTGCCATGCCGGGCGAACAGCGTCGGCGCGGTAGCAGCCGGCAATCGCATGTCAATCCGCCCCGCCGCCCCCAGCGGCACCGCCTGGACCACTTGGCCCCGGGCGTCGATCACCGCGCTGATCCCGGTGGGGGTGGAACGGATGACCGGCACGCCTTCCTCGGCCGCGCGCAGTTGCGCCTGCGCCAGATGCTGGGGCGGCCCCCACGCGCCAAACCAGGCATCATTCGATGGGCTGAACAGAAAATCGGGACGGTTGGCACGGTCGATCACCCGTCCGGAAAAGACAATTTCATAACAGATTTGAATGCCCGCGCGCCCCGCCGCGCCCAGATTGAGCGCACGCGGTCCGGGGCCGGGCCAGAAATCCAGATCACCCGGGGCCAGCCGCGACAGGCCCAGCCGCGACAGCAAGGGCCGGGCGGGCAGATATTCGCCAAATGGCAGCAAATGCGCCTTGTCCACCCGGCCGCCCAGCGTGCCGTCGCCGCGCACCAGCATGACCGCATTGCGCGCGCCCAGCACCCGGCCGTCGTCCGCCAATTCCAGGCTGAGCGCGCCGAGCAGCAGCTGGTCCGCCGGGCCCATCAGCGCCGCCAGCCGCGCCCGCATGACCGCCGGGGCCGTGTCATAATAAGCCAGCGGATAGCCGCTTTCCAGATAGTCGGGAATCGCCGCCTCTGGCCAGAAAATCAGCCGGGGGGCATCCGACATGGGCCGGGTCAGTGCCGCCAGCTTGGCGAAATTTTCCGCCGCCTTGACCCCTTCCCACTTGTCCGCCTGGCCGATGCCGGGTTGCACCACGGTCAGCGCGGGGGGATTGTCCCGCATCAACAGCGGCAGCGCGCGGTGCGCCGCCCATGCCGCCGCCGCCCCGATCAGCGCCGCCCAGAGGACCGCAGTCACAAATTGCCGCTGGCTGACCAACCACAGCGCGCCCGCCGCCAGCACGATGACCCCCGACAGGCCATAGCTGCCAATCCATGCGGTCAGCGCCAGATCCACATTCACCGCCGCGGCGCTGAGCGGATTCCACGCAAAGCCGGTCAGCAGCACCGACCGCAGCCATTCGGTGACAATCCACCCCCCGGCCAGAGCAACCACCAGCAGCCGAGGCCGGGTGCCCGCCGCCGCCAGCACCCATGCCGCCAGCGCCGCCAGCGCCGGGAACAGCGCCAGATAGGCCGCCAGTAACAGCACCGCCACCCAGCCCAGCCAGGCCGGCATCGCCGCCTGAAAGGTAAAGGCGGTGGCGACCCAATTCAGGCTGAGGCCAAATTGCCCCGCGCCAAAGGCCCAGCCCAGCGCAAAGGCGGCGCGCCCGGTCGGCGCGAGGGCAATCAGCCCGATCAGCACCGCCAGCGCCGCCAACGTCAGCGGCCACATGCTGAGGGGGGCAAAGCCCGCCGCACTGGCTGCACCCAGCCCCACCGCCACCAGCATCGGATGACCGGTCAGGACGGCGGCAGCCCGGGCCCGGGGCGAGATGGTGGCGGCGGCAATCGGCATCGGCTTGCCTTAACCCCCGCGCCATGACAGTGCAATTGCACGGCAGGGCAATCGCCGGATCGGGAAAGACGCGATGGACCAACTCAGCACCCCGCCGCTCCGGCCATTTCATCTGGCGATCCCGGTCGATGATCTGGCGGCGGCCCGGGATTTTTATGGCCGGCTGCTGGGGTGCGCCGAGGGGCGATCGGCCGCTGATTGGGTGGATTATGATTTTTT
>DAIUBZ010000296.1:0-2320 GCA_036846445.1 Sphingopyxis sp.
TCGCTGGGGTGTCCCCCGCCCTGCGCCCACCACCACTTGTGCCATAGCGGCGGCGCGATGCAAGCCAGTAAATGCGCTTGACACCATTCGGCTTGTCGCATCGGTGATTCGTCTCGTCGCAATGTGCGCGTCGGGTGGGCCGGTGCGGCGGCGGTGTGGCCCCTTGCCGCGCCGCTGGGCGCGGTTCGCTGGGGATTGTCCAAACTGGCGCGCGGTGCCGCGCTGGTTGCAATATCTGCAATACCGCCCGGGATCTGCCCGGGATCTGCCCGGGATCTGGTGGTCGGCATCTTAAAAAAATGTGCAATTGGGCGGCATTCCAATGATTTGGGGGTTTGCAACCGTGGGTGATTCTGTCACCTGTCAATCCCTATTGCGCTGCAATCCGCCGGGGGGGTTATTATGACGATTGCGCAGTCCATCACCCCGCCGCCGCTGCCGGGGTCAGCCAGCGCCGATGCCGCAGCGGTGCGCGGCGCGGACTGGCCCGCTGCCCTGCCGCCACGGCTGTTCAATCTGGCGCAGCTCGACTGCCTGTATGATCCGGCGATTGAAACGCTGTGGACCTTTATCAGTCCCACCGGGCGGCCCAGTTTCAATCCAGCGATGCTGGCCGATTTTACGGCGTGGCAGGATGATATCGCCGCCAGTTTCGGGCCGGGGCGGGTGCCGCTGAAATATCTGGTGCTGGGGTCGCGGGTGCCGGGGGTATTTTGTTACGGCGGCGATCTGGACCTGTTTGCGGCGCTGATCCGGGCGGGCGATCGGCCCGGCCTCATTCGTTATGGCCGCCATTGTGTCGAGATATTGCACCGCAATCTGGCCAGTCTGGATTTGCCGATCATCACGGTGGGGCTGGTCGAGGGTGATGCACTGGGCGGCGGCTGGGAAGCGCTGATGTCGTTCAATCTGATCGTCGCCGAGCGCGGCGCGCGCTTTGGCCTGCCGGAAATCAGCTTTAACCTGTTCCCCGGCATGGGTGCCCATGCCCTGTTGAGCAGGAAGGTCGGCGCGGCGATGGCGGAGCGGCTGATCCGGTCCGGCGAGCCATGGTCGGCGGAGCAGCTTTATGACCTGGGTCTGGTCCACCATCTGGCCGATCCGGGGGACGGGGCCGTGGCGGTCCGGGCGCTGATCAACCGCGAACGCCGCCGCCATGCGGGCCATGTCGGGGCCAATCGGGCGATGCGGCTGGTCAATCCGGTGACGCTGGACGAATTGGTGGCGATTGTGACGGAATGGGCGGACACGGCGCTGAAACTGGGCGAAAGCGACCTGCGCTTCATGCTCAAGCTGGTGGCGCGGCAAAGCCGCAAGGGTGGCCAAGCCGCGGCGGCCTGAAGTTCAGCCCGGCGGCTGGCCGCGCCGTCCGGCCCGGCCCACCGCCACCAGCACCCCGTGAAACATTCGCACATCATTGGCAGTCCAGCCGGTGCGGGTCAGCAGCGTCCGCACCGCGCGGCGGGTGACGGCGGCGCGTTCCGGCGGATTGAAATAATCGGCGCGGTCAAGTTCGCGCACCAGATGCTGATATAAATCCTCAACCTCGCCCTGCGGCGCGGGCGGGTCCAGCGGCACCAGCGGCGGCTGGGCCAGGGTGGGGGCGTCTGCCGCCACGGCATGGGCCGCTGCGATCTGGGCCCATTCATAGGCGATGATGATCGCCGCCTGCGCCAGGTTCAGCGAGCCAAATGCCGGATTGACCGGCACGGTGATGATGCGGTGGGCAGCGGCGACATCGTCAGCCTCCATCCCCGACCGCTCGGCCCCGAACAGGATCGCCGCCCGCCCGGGCAGATGCTGCATTTCTGCGGCCGCCGCCGCCGGGGTCAACACCGGCTTCATCACCCCGCGCCGCCGCACGGTGGTGGCATAAAGGGTGGTGCAATCCGCCACGGCCTCCGCCAGCGTCGCACAGGCCGCCGCATTGGCAATCACCCAGTCGGCTCCGGCAGCAGCAGGACCAGCGGCGGGGTTGGGCCAGCCATCGCGGGGCGCGACCAGCCGCAGGTCCGTCAGGCCAAAGTTCAGCATCGCCCGGGCGACCGCACCGATATTTTCGCCCAATTGCGGGCGGATCAGCACAATGACGGGCGGGGCGCTCATGCGGCGCTGTCGCTATCGCTGGTGCTGGCGCTGGCGCTCGGCTCTGGCGCGCTCATGCTGGCGGCAAATTGTTGAAAATCCCCGGCATCGGTGAAATCCCGATAGACGCTGGCAAAGCGGATATAGGCGACATGATCGGCCACTTTCAGCGCGTCCATTACCAATTCGCCGATCCGCGCTGCGCTGGCTTCGCTGTCGCCGCTGGTTTCCAACT
>DAIUBZ010000297.1:0-2318 GCA_036846445.1 Sphingopyxis sp.
TGGCGGCGCATCCGCCCTATGGCGATTTTGCCGGGCGCAGCGGGGCCTTTGCCGATCAGCCCGTGGTGTTTCACACCACCAGCGGCACCACCGGACGGCCCCAGCCGCTGCTGTTCGGGCCAAAGGGGCGCGAGATTACCAATTTGCTGGTCGGGCGGATGTACCGCTGGATGGGGCTGGGCCGGGATGATGTGGTCCAGTCGGTTTACGGCCACGGCATGATCAACGGCGGCCATTATATCCGCGAGGCGGTGACGCATTTCACCAATGCGCTGTTTTTGTCGGCGGGCACCGGGATTGAAACCCGTTCCGCCGCGCAGGCCCAGTTGCTGGCCGATTTTGGCGTCACCGCGCTGGTCGGCTTTGTCGATTATATCCGCAAATTGGCCGATGTCGCGCGCGCCGAGGGGTTGATCGAGCGCATTGGCCTGAAAATGATCATCGGCCATCTGGGCACCGAAGACCGCGCCGCGACCGAGGCGGCGTGGGGCGGCGCGCGCGCATTCGACTGGTATGGCGTGGGCGACACCGGCGCGATTGCGGGCGAGGGGCCGGACCGCGACGGGCTGTATGTCTGGGAAGACGCGCAATTTCTGGAGCTGCTGGACGTCGACAGCGGCACGCCGGTTGCGCCCGGCGGCACCGGTGACATGGTTGTCACCTGTTTGTTCAAGGATGATATTGCCCCCTGTATCCGGTTCAACACCCACGACATCACCCACCATCTGGCCGGGCGCGGCGAATTGGTGTTCCAGCGGATCGCCGGGTTCAAGGGGCGCAGCGACAATATGGTGAAATTGCGGGGCATCAATTTGTTCCCGCACGCCATTGGCGCGCTGATCGAAAACCGCGCCGATCTGACCGGCGAATATGTCTGCCATCTGGTCCGCGACCCCGCCACCCAGCGCGACGATATGACCGTGACCATCGAAAGCCGGGGCGGCAGCGATGCGGGCGAGCTGGCGGCGCTGCTGCGCCGGGGGCTGGGGGTCGAGGTGGCGGTGGCGCTGTGCCCGCCGGGCGGCACGGCGGCGGCAACGCAGATTGATGTGCGGCAAAAGCCGCTGCGCCTGATCGACGGGCGGGGCCTGTGATCGATTTTGCCGCCCTGAAAGCCGCCAATGCGCCGCTGAACGCTTTTGTCGATTGGGATGAGGGCGCGGGCTGCGGCGCGGGGCCGCTGGCCGGGGTCAGCGTCGGGGTGAAAGCGAATATTGCGGTGGCGGGCCTGCCATGGACAGCGGGCACGGCGCTGTGGCGCGAGCGGGTTGCAGCCAGCGACGCAGATGTCGTGAAAATGCTGCGCAGCAATGGTGCAGCAATATTGGGCACGCTGAACATGGAAGAGGCCGCGCTGGGGGCCAAGACCGACAATCCGTGGTTTGGTGCGACCCACAATCCGCACCGGATCGGCCACACCCCCGGCGGGTCATCGGGCGGCAGCGCGGCGGCGGTGGCGGCGGGGCTGTGCGATGTCGCGCTGGGCACCGACACCATGGGTTCGGTGCGGATTCCGGCCAGCTATTGCGGCGTCTATGGCTTCAAACCCGCGCATGGCGCGATCAGCCAGGCCGGGCTGGAATGCACTTTGCCCGACCTCGACACCATCGGCCCGCTGGCGCGTGATCTGGACCTGTTGGCCCGCACGGCCCGGGTCATCAGCCGGTTTGGCGCGGGCGGCTGCACCCGGGTGGTCACGCTGGCCGGGCTGGGCGATGTCGCGGTCACGCCCGATGTGCGTGCGGCGCATGACCGCGCCGCCGCTGCCGCCGGGGTGGCGGCGGTGATCACCCTGCCGCATGCGCCATCGCGGGTGCGCTTTGCCGGTTTCATCGCCGCCTCGCGCTGGCTGGCGGACCATCTGGCCGGGGCCGACCCGGCGCTGGTGTCGCCCGGGCTGGCCCACTTGCTGACCTATGGCCCCCGGCGCGGCGCGGCGGATCTGGCCGCTGACGGCCAGGTGATGGCGGAAACGGCGGCGGCGCTGGCGGCGTTGGTTGCCGACGGCACGCTGCTGCTGTTGCCCACCGCGCCGCAGGCCGCCTTCGCCCACACCCAGCCCGCCCCGGCGAATCAGGCGGATTTTACCTGTCTGGCCAGCATCGCCGGCCTGCCCGCGCTCAGCCTGCCCGCCGGGTGGAGCACGGACGGCCTGCCATTGGGGGTGCAGTTGGTGGCCGCAGCCGGGCGCGAGGCGGGGCTGTTTGCGGCGGCGGCGGCGCTGGACGGCCAGCTTGCCGCCTATCGCCGCCCGGCAATTTTTGGCAGTTGATAGGGAAAGGGAGAACGTCGATGCGGATCATCTGTATATTCAATCT
>DAIUBZ010000298.1:0-2298 GCA_036846445.1 Sphingopyxis sp.
GGCCCGCACAACCGGCAAAATGCCTGGGCGGCGCGCATCGCCTGCCGCAATCTTGGCCTGTCGCTGGACCAGATCAACGCGGGGCTGGCCAGCTTTGCCGGCCTGCCCCACCGGATGGAGCGCGTCGGCGCGCACCATGGCATCACCTTTGTCAACGACAGCAAGGCGACCAATGCCGAGGCGGCGGCACCCGCGCTGGCCGCCTTTTCTGCCATCCGCTGGATTTTGGGCGGGCGGGCCAAGGCGGCGGACCTCGACGCCTGCCGCCCGCACCTTGGCCATGTCCGCAGCGCCTATGTGATTGGTGAGGCGGGGCCGGGGTTTGCCGCGCTGTTGCGCGCCGATTTGCCGGTGACCGAGGCGGGAACGCTGGACCGGGCGGTGGCGGCGGCGGCGGCGGATGCCGCGCCGGGGGACACGGTGCTCCTGTCACCCGCGTGCGCGTCATTTGACCAGTTTCGTGATTTTGAGGACCGGGGCGAGCAGTTTCGCGCACTGGTCGGCCAATGGGCCAAGGGGGATGGGCGATGACCGGCAAGACACATTCTGCGCCCCTCAATCCGCCGTCACCCCCGCGCCCGGCCCGGCTCAGCCGCGCCGACCGCACGCCGCTGGGGGTGTGGTTATGGGAAATTGACCGGGTGCTGCTGACGCTGGTGGTGCTGCTCATTGCGCTGGGGCTGGTCGCGGTCGCGGCGGCATCGCCCGCATCGGCGCAGAAATTGTCCACCAGCACGGTCACGCTCGACCCCTTGTATTTTTTCTTTCGCCAGCTTGGCTGGGTGGCGGTTGGCGTCCCGCTGATGCTGGTGATGTCGATGCTGTCGCGCCCCCAGGTGCGCCAATTGGCCGTGGGCGCAACGCTGGTATTTCTGCTGGCGTTGTTTCTGGTGCCGCTGGTTGGCACCGAGGTGAACGGGGCGCAGCGCTGGCTGGGATCGGGGATGGCGCGGCTGCAACCGTCTGAGTTTCTGAAGCCATTTTTTGCGGTCAGCGTCGCGTGGCTGCTGGCGGTGCGGTTTCAGGATCCCGGCCTGCCGGTGCTGTCGCTCAGCTTTGTGCTGACCGGCATCATCGCGCTGTTGCTGATGGGCCAGCCAGATTTGGGGCAGACGGTGATTTTCTGTGCAACCTGGCTGATCCTGGCGCTGTTGGCGGGCCTGTCGCTGCGCTGGTTTGGCGCGATGGTTGGCGCAGCGGCGGGCGGCATCGGCATGGCCTATGTGTTTTATCCGGTCGCCACCCAGCGGATCAACATGTGGCTGCTGGACGAAGGTGACAAGTTCCAGATTGACAAGGCCCATGCGACGCTGAGCGCGGGCGGAATGGTCGGCACTGGTCCCGGTGCAGGCATGGCCAAATTTGCGCTGCCCGAGGCGCATACCGATTATGTGTTTTCGGTGATCGGCGAGGAATTGGGGCTGGTCACCTGTATGGTCATTGCCGCAATTTATCTGGCGATCGTGGTGCGGGTGCTGCTGCGCCTGCTGGAAGAAAGCGACGGATTTGCCGCGCTGGCGTCCGCCGCACTGGTGCTGCAATTTGGCGGACAGGCGGCGATTAACATTGGCGTGAATGCCCAATTGCTGCCATCCAAGGGCATGACTTTGCCATTCATCAGCTATGGCGGATCCTCCTTCATTGCCCTGTCGCTGGGGATGGGTCTGCTGTTGGCGCTGACCCGCCGCAACCCCTATGCCGCCGAGGTGACCAGTGGCGGCGGCTGGGCGCGGCCGGGTGGGGCGGGCGGTCGGTCACGCCGACCCAAAATGGCTGGGCCGGGGGGGCGGCGATGAGCGTGACCCGCCATTATATTCTGGCAGCGGGTGGCACTGGCGGCCATATGTTGCCGGCATTTGCGCTGGGCCGCGAATTGCTGGCGCGCGGCCACCGGGTGGCGCTGGTGACGGACCAGCGCGGCACGGCCATCCCCGGGGTGCCGGACGGCATGGCGGTGCATATGCTGCCCGCTGGGCGGCTTGACGGCGGACTGTTGCGCGGCGGGGTGCTGGGCGCGGCGCGGGCGGGCCGGGCGATCTGGCGCGGCCGGGCGGCGGCGGCGGCATTGATGCGCGAATTTCAGCCCGCAGCAGTGGCCGGTTTCGGCGGCTATCCCTCGCTGCCCAGCCTGCTCGCGGCCGGAAAATTGGGCGTGCCGCGGCTGATCCACGAGCAAAATGCGGTGCTGGGCCGGGTCAACCGGCTGATGGCGCGGCGGGTCGATGCCATTGCCGTGGCCTATCGGCAACTCCACCGCCTGCCCGCCGGGCAAGAGGCCAAGCTGCACCTGACCGGCAA
>DAIUBZ010000299.1:0-2271 GCA_036846445.1 Sphingopyxis sp.
CGGGCAGCCGCCACAGCCCCTGTGCCTTGGCATAGGCCTCGACCAGCGCCAATTGCTCGGCGCTGCGGCCAGTCAGGTGCATATATTCCAGCGTCTTGTCATCAATGCCGAAAAAGCCGCAGGTCGCGCCATATTCGGGGGCCATATTCGCCAGTGTCGCCCGGTCGGCCAAAGTCAGTGCATCGAGACCGGGGCCGAAATATTCCACAAAGCGGCCCACCACCCCCTTGGCGCGCAGCATCTGGGTGGCGGTCAGGACCAGATCCGTGGCCGTCACCCCTTCGGCCAGCGCGCCGGTCAGCCGGAAGCCCACCACTTCGGGGATCAACATGCTGACCGGCTGGCCCAGCATCGCCGCCTCTGCCTCGATCCCGCCCACGCCCCAGCCCAGCACGCCAAGGCCGTTGATCATCGTGGTGTGGCTGTCGGTGCCGACACAGGTGTCGGGATAGGCGATGGTGGTGCCGTCGGCGGCCTCGCTCGTCCACACTGCCTGGGCAATATGCTCCAGATTCACCTGGTGGCAAATGCCCGTCCCCGGCGGCACCGCCTTGAAATTGTCCAGGCTTTTGCTGCCCCATTTCAGAAAGTCATAGCGTTCGCCATTGCGGTAATATTCAATTTCGACGTTCATCTCCGCCGCCTTGGGATGGCCGAATTCATCGACCATGACGCTGTGGTCGATCACCAGATGCACCGGCACCAGCGGGTTGATTTTGCTGGTGTCGCCGCCCAGCCGGGCGATGGCGTCGCGCATCGCCGCCAGATCGACGACGCACGGCACGCCCGTGAAATCCTGAAGCAACACCCGGGCCGGGCGATATTGAATCTCGCGCGTGGACACGGGATTGGCCTGCCAATCGACCAGCGCCTGGATGTCGTCGGTCGATACCGTGAAGCCGCCATCCTCGAACCGCAGCAGATTTTCCAGCAGCACCTTCATGCTGAACGGCAGGCGAGAAACATCGCCCAGTTTCGCCGCCGCCTTGGCGAGCGAAAAATAGCCATATTGGCGGCCGCCAACGGTCAATGTATCGCGGACGTTCAAGCTGTCGGTGGCGGTGGGTGCTGCGGTCATGGCGGCGGGAGGCTCCGTGGTTGAGGGCTGCCGGGTGGCGATTGGCCAGCCGGGCGGGATCGCCCATCCCTAAAGCGCGGCGCGGCCAAAATTGCAAGTGAACAGGCGGCGCGGCCACGGCGGCGATGGTCGGGATTGACAGGAGGGCGCGGGCTGCTATCGGCCCCCGCTGGCGCGGGGTGCGATTTTGCCGCGGCGGGATGTTCCCATGTCGATGTTGATTGCCGCACTTGCCGCCATTGCCGCCGACCCGGCCAGCGGCGCTGCGGTTCAACCAGCCGCCGACAGCAGCGCGGCGCAGGTCACGGCGCAGGTCACGGCGGGCGAATTGTTCGCGCTGGCCGACCGGGCGCGGGACAGCGGCGATCTGGCGCTGGCTGAGCAATTGTACCGGGCGCTGGCCACGGATCCGGATCAGGACAAACGGTCCGAGGCGCGGTTTCGGCTGGCCCAGATGCTGGCGAATCAGGCCGGGCGAACCCGCGATGCGGCGGTGCTGCTGCGCCAGATCCTCGATGAACAGCCCGGCATCGCCCCGGTGCGGCTGGAACTGGCGCGGGTTCAGGCGCTGCTGGGCAATTTGGGCGCGGCCCAGCGCGAAATGCGCGCCGCATCGGCGGCGGGTCTGCCCCCCGATGTCGAACGGCTGGTCCGCACCTATGTCAGCGCCCTCGCGCTGGCGCGGCCAGTGTCATTCAGCGCCGAAGTGGCGGTGGCCCCCGACAGCAATATCAACCGCGCCACCCGGTCCGACACGCTGGGCACGGTGATCGGAGATTTTACGCTGAGCGATGATGCCCAGGCCCGATCCGGCATCGGGCTGGCGCTGCGCGGGCAGGCGGCGGTGCGGTTGCCGGTGTCCGGCGCCGGGGCGGGCACGGTGCTGGTGGCGCGGTCATCGGCGTCCGGCGATATTTACCGCGCATCGCAATTTACCAGCATCGCGGCGTCGCTGCTGATTGGCCCGGAATATCGGCTGGGCCGCGACCGCCTGACCATCGCGGTCGGACCGGGATGGCGCTGGTATGGCATGCGGCCCTATAGCGCCAGCATCACCGGCAGCATCGGCTGGGCGCATCCCATCGGCACCCGGGCGCAGTTGCGCGCGGACGCGGCGGTGGCCCATGTGACCGACCGGTTCAATGACGCGCAAAGCGGGACCAATTTCAACCTGACACTGGGGCTGGACCGGG
>DAIUBZ010000300.1:0-2271 GCA_036846445.1 Sphingopyxis sp.
CACCGGACCCGCGACAACCGCAAGTGCTGCCAGCGAAATTGTGGCCTTCTTCAGCATGTTCATCGCTTCACTCCCTAAATTACACAGCACGCCAACGTGCCCAACGTCTGAATTTCACCACTAATGCCAGCAGCGCCGCGCAATTGCAAGCATGAAATCCGGGATGGGGCCGCCAATCGGGTGGATCTGGCAATTTATCTTGCGCTGCAGCATTTTTGCAACGCTCCGTTAGCCCCCGCCGCCGCGCGAAACGCGGTCCAGCAGCACCCGGCACTGCGGATAGCCCAGGTCATCGGGGATGCATAGCATGGCGGCACCGCCCACATCGGCCACCCACGGGGTGATTCGGCGAATCGGCGTGGCCCGGGCGTGGGCGGCGACCGCCGAAAAATCCGGATAGCGGGCCAGGCGCTCAAGATTGCGCGCTGTGGGAAAGATGATGTGGTGGCGACCCTCGGCCGCGTCCGCCAGCATGTCCGCCGCGCTGGCCCAGTGGCAGGCGCTATGCTCTGCGGCCATCACCGTGGCGCGGGCATCCGCAGCGACGGCGGCGGCAAAAAAATAGGTGTCGAATGCGCGGGTTTCCCGGAAATTCGGGCACCAATGGGCAAATGGCACCAGTTCGGCCAGTGCCAATGCCTCGGCCCGCGCCGCCAATATGGCCGACAAGGGCGTGCCGGCCAACAGGGCCGCGCGCACCTCCGCCTGCTCAGCCGGGGCCGCCGCGGCCAGGCCGGGCCAGCCCGCCACCACCCCTGCTTCCTCCACGGTCTCGCGAATCGCAGCCGCCGCAGCGGCAGCCCATGGCGAGGCCGCATCGCCGCCGCTGATCCGCGCCGCCACCGCATCATCCGCCTCAATCCGCCCGCCGGGAAATACGGCTGCTCCGGCGGCAAATACCATGGACTTGGCACGGCGCAGCAGCAACACCTCGTCCGGCATCGCTCCGGGCATCGCCGCCGCCGGGGCGGGACGCATCAGGATCAAAGTCGCCGCAGGAATGGCGCCGGGCGGGGCAGTGGGGTCGAGGGGGACATCAGGCGGAGGCATCCTCGCTGGCCTAAGGCGCTGGGGCGGCGATGCAAGCGGTTTGCGGCGGGACCGGCGGGCATCGGCGCGGCTTGTGCCCCCATCCTGGCTGGCCCATGTTGCGGGGACAGACAGCGGCGGGGGATGGGGTGATGGGCATCACGGAAATATTGGGCGTGGCGGCCAGCTTCAGCCTGTTGGCCGGGTGGCGGCTGTATCTGACCATTTTTGCCGCCGGCTTGGCGATGCGATTTGGCTGGTTGCCGCTGCCCGAACATCTTGCGGTGTTGCAGGCGCTGGCCAACCCATGGGTGTTGGGGCTGGCCGGGGCGGGGGCGGCTGCGGAATTTCTGGCCGACAAAATCGCGTGGGTGGATAGCGGCTGGGACGCGGTGCACACGGCGGTGCGCCCGGTTGGCGGCGCGCTGCTGGCGCTGGCGCTGGTCGATGCCCAGGACCCGGTGTGGCAGGTGGCGGCATTTCTGCTGGGCGGCGGCGGCGCGCTGCTGAGCCATGGGGCAAAGGCCACCACCCGCGCGGTGGTGAATGCCAGCCCCGAACCGTTCAGCAATATCGCGGTGTCCACCAGCGAAGATGTCGCCAGCGGTGCGCTGCTGGCCACGGTGATTGCCGCGCCATGGCTGGCCGCCGGGGTGGCGGCGGCGCTGGCGGTATCGGCGGCGCTGGTGATCTGGTTGCTCAGCCGCTTGCTGCGCCGCATCATGCGCATGGTTGACGGGCCGTGAACTTTGCCCGCATAGACGATGGAAATCATAAGGTCGCACACTATCGGTCCCAGACAGGATAAGGTGCCGTGGCGCAAGACGATGACATTCCCGGCCCTGGTGAGCCAAGCACCGACGGCCGCCGTTCCCGGCGCGGCCAAGTCAATGCCCGCGCCCGGTTTCGGCAAGTGGGGGCCAATCCCTATGAGGTGGAGCTGCGGGATATTTCCGCCACCGGATTTCGGATGGTCACTTACACCCGGCCCGCGATTGGCACCCGCATCTGGGTCACGCTGCCCGGCCTGCAATCGATGGAAGCGATTGTGCGGCGCGCCACGGGCAATGAATATGGCTGTGAATTTGTCCAGCCGCTGCACCCGTCGGTGGCGGAATATCTGCAAAAACAACTGGGCTGACGCGGGGCGGCGGGGCGGGCCGTGACAAGCCGCGCCATTCGGGCTAATCGCCCCGGAATGATGAATTTGGCCATGGTGATGATCGGCGGGGCAATTGGCTC
>DAIUBZ010000301.1:0-2269 GCA_036846445.1 Sphingopyxis sp.
GCCGCTGGCCAGCCGGGTGCCGATTGGCACGGCGGCCAGCATCGCGGGCGCGGATGCGGCGCGGCTGGCGGCCTTTCACCGCCGCTGGTATCGGCCCGAGCGCGCGGTGGTGGTGATGGTGGGCGATGCCGACCCCGCCGCGCTGGCGGCGCTGGTGGAACGCCACTATGGCGGCTGGCGCGGGGCCGGCCCGCCGCCGGTGGACCCGGATTTTGGTGTCCCCGTGCCGGATGCGGCGGCGCCTGCGCGGTTGCTGATCGAACCCGACCAGCCCGCCGGACTGTCGCTCGCCTATATCCGCCCGTATCGCGCCGAGGTCGATACGGTCGCCTATACCCGCCAGCTCTATCTCGATTATCTGGCGCTGGAGCTGGTCAATCACCGGCTGGAGGCGCGGGCGCGGGCGGGGGAGGGGGTCTTGCTGGCCACGGCGGAGCAAAAATTGCTCAGCCGCAGCGCCGACATCACCCTGGTTCAGGCGGTGCCGCTGGACGATGACTGGCGCAGGGCGATGGCCGAGGTGCGGGCGGTGATCGCCGATGCTGTGGCCGCGCCGCCGATGGCCGCCGACATTGCCCGCGAATTGGCGCAGCTGGCGGTGGTGCTGGACAGCGAATTGCAAAATGCCCGCAACGAACCGGGCGCGCGTCTGGCCGACGATCTGGTCCGCGCGGTCGACAGCGGCGAAACCGTCACCAGCCCGGCGGGGCAGGTGGCGATGTTTGCCGGGGTGCGCGCTGCCGCCACGCCAGCGGCGCTGCACGCCGCCACCCGCCGCCTGTTTGGCGCGACTGCGGTGCGGCTGGTGGTGACGCTGCCCACGCCGCTGGCGGGCGGCGCTGATGCGCTGACGGCAGCGCTGGCTGAGCCAGTTGCGCCGCCCGCGCGCCGGAGCGATGTGGCAGCAGTGACGATGGCCGATCTGCCGCCGCTCGGCCCGCCGGGGCAGATTGTCGCCAGCGGGCCGCTGCCGGGGCTGACGGCGGAGCAGATTGTGCTGAGCAACGGCGTCCGGGTGCTGGTGTCGGACAGCCCGGTTGAGCCGGGCAAGGTGCGGGTCAATCTGCGCTTTGGTGGCGGGCGGGCGGCGCTCGCCCCCGGTGAGGGTGATTTGCTGTGGACCGGCGATTTTGCGCTGGTGGCCAGCGGGGTCGGCAATTTGGGGCAGGCGGCGCTGGACGCATTGACCAGCGGGCGGCAGTTGCAATTGCAGTTCGGCATCGACGATGATGCGTTTGAACTGGCGGCGGAAACCAGCCGCGCCGATCTGGCCGACCAATTGCGGCTGCTGGCGACAAAATTGGCCGCGCCGGGCTGGGATCCCGCCCCGGTGGGCCGGCTGCGCGCAGCGATGCTGGCGGGCTTTGCCAGTCAGGACAGCACCCCGGCGGCGGTGATGGACGGCGACATGGTCGGCTGGCTGCGCGGCAATGATCCGCGCTGGGCGGCACCGGACCGGGCGGCGGTGGCCGGGCTGACCCCGGCGGCATTCCGCACATTTTGGGCGGCGCGCCTGGCCGAGGGACCGGTGGAGGTGCAGATGTTCGGCGATCTGGCGGGGCTGGACTGGCGGGCGATGCTGGCGGCGACGGTCGGCGCGCTGCCGCCGCGCGCGCCGCTGCCGCCGGTGCGGGGCTTTGCTGGGCCACAAGCTGCGCCCGCGCCCACCGTGCTGCGCCACCGCGGCGATGGCGGGCAGGCGGGGGCGGCGCTGGCCTGGCCCACCGGCGGCGGGCGCGATGCGGCGGCCACCGCGCGCGGGCTGGAGGTGCTGGCGGCGGTGTTCAACGACCGGCTGTTCGACCGGCTGCGCGGTGCAGCGGGCAGCAGTTACAGCCCGTCGGTGTCCAGCGACTGGCCCACCGGCTTTGCCAGCGGCGGCCATATTGTCGCCGCCAGCCTGGTGGCGCAGGGCGATACCGCCGCATTTTTTGCCGCCGCCCACCAGATTGCCGCCGATCTGGCCGCCGCGCCGATTGCGCAGGACGAGCTGGACCGCGCCGCCGGGCCAATCCGGGCGGCGATCAGCCGGGCGCTGACCGGCCATGTCTATTGGATGCATTTGCTGGAGGGCGCGACGCGCGATGCCCGGGTGGTGGCCGCCGCCGCCACGGTGGAAAGCGACTTTGCGGGCGTTACGCCGGCGCAGCTTCAGGCGCTGGCCCGGCGCTATCTGCGTCCCGACCGGGCGGCGGCGCTGACGGTGGTGGCTGACCCCGCCGCCCCTCCCGCCACAACCACTGTCGCAGCGCCGAGGTGAGGTTGGGCG
>DAIUBZ010000302.1:0-2263 GCA_036846445.1 Sphingopyxis sp.
GCCCGAGGCGCCGGTGGAGCCAACCCCGGAGAATTTCAGCATCGACGCGATTGAACTGATGGACCCGGTGGCGGTCGGCCCGCAATATATTTTCGCCAAAGCGGAGGCCCCGGCCCGCGAATATAGCTATTTGCACGGGATGAAGCCGGGCCGTTATGTCTATTATGGACCGGTCAGTCTGCTCGCGACGGGAGTTGGCACCTGTTATTGCATGGGCAGCGTGTCGTTCGAGGTGAAGGCGGGGGCCATCACCGACCTGGGCGATTTTCTGGGGGTGGCTCCGGGGCTGGACCCGGCATTTCCGCCGCGCCCGGAAAAAATGCGCGCCGCCGACTATCAACTCTATCGCCCCGCGATCATGGGGTCGGGGGTCGCGACATTCGGGCTGCCCAGCGCGCTTGCCGCCTATCCCGCCACGCCGCCGGATTTCCGCGCCCACGGCAAATTGGGCAATTTTTACGGCATCACCGTGTCGCGCATGCCGCCGATTGCCGGGGTCCTGGCCTATGACCGCGACCGGGTGATCGATGTTGTCGCGGAGCAGCAAGCCGCCGCCGAGGCCGAGCGCCTGGCCGCCGCGGCCAAGGCCGCCGCCGCTGCCGCCGCCAGTGACGCTGCGACTGACGCTGCCGCCGCGCCGCCCCCGGCGGCACCGGCGGCGCGCTAGAGCGATTTCCAGTCAGATGGCTTCATCTGACGGGTCTAAAAATCGGGGCAACGCGAGGGCTTAGAGTGCTCGACCTGATTCAATCAGGTCGAAACGCGCGCTAAGCCCCCCTTGCCCTGTCGGCCCGGCCTGCTATAGCGCGCGGCTGGCGCCCGGACGGCGCGGCTGCGCGGGCGTGGCGGAATTGGTAGACGCGCTGGTTTTAGGTACCAGTATCGCAAGATGTGGGGGTTCGAGTCCCTTCGCCCGCACCAGCGCCGCCTCACCATCGCCGCCGATGCGCGGGCCGGGATCATGTGACGATATGCAACAAAAAGGCAGGGCAATGACGATCGTTGAGACATTGAACGACGGGTTGAAGCGCGAATTTCGGCTGACCATCACCGCCAAGGACATTGACGCGCGGGTGGATGCCGAGGTGAAGGCGGTGGCGCCCCAGATGAAAATGCCCGGCTTTCGCCCCGGCAAGGTGCCCGCCAATCTGGTCCGCAAAATGCACGGCCCGGCCCTGACCGCCGATGCGCTGAACAAGGCGATTGACGCCGGGGTTCAGAATTTGCTGGCCGAACAGAAATTGCGTCCGGCGATGCAGCCTGCGGTCACGCTGGCCGACGGCTATGAACTGGGCAAGGATGCCGAGGTTGCGGTGGCGCTGGAGGTGTTGCCGACCTTTGCTGTGCCTGCGCTCGACGATCTGGTGCTGGAACGCCTGACCGTGCCGGTGGACGATGCGGCGGTCGATGCCAAGCTGGCGGAGCTGGCCGGGCAGATGAAGCGGTTTGAAGAGCCGAAAACGGCGAAAAAAGCCGCAAGCGGCGATCAGGTGATTGTCGATTTTGCCGGCAGCGTGGACGGCGTGCCGTTTGATGGCGGCACCGGCGAAGATATGGCGATTGAAATTGGTGCGGGCCAATTGATCCCCGGGTTCGAGGAGCAGTTGATCGGGGCGAAATCGGGCGACGCGGTTGAGGTGAAGGTCACATTTCCCGCTGATTATCCGGTCGCTGACCTGAAGGACCAGGCAGCGGTGTTTGCGGTGACGGTGAAGGCGGTCAAGGTCGCCGCCGAGACCGCACTGGACGATGAATTCGCCAAATCGCTGGGGCTGGACGGCATCGACAAACTGCGCGAATTGATGCGCGGGCAGGTGGAACAGGAACTGAACGGCCTGACCCGCACCCATATGAAGCGCAAATTGCTCGACCAACTGGCCGCTGCCCATGATTTTGCCGTGCCGCCGTCGATGGTGGAGGCCGAGTTCAACCAGATCTGGCAGCAATTGCAGCAGGAGGCCGACAGCGAGGCTGACCCCGATGCCGCCCGCGCCGAACTGGATGCAGAAAAAGAGGATTATCGCGGCATCGCGGTGCGCCGGGTGCGGCTGGGGCTGTTGTTGTCGGAAATCGGCCAGGCCAACAATGTCCAGATCAGCGCGCCAGAGATGCAGCGGCTGGTGATGCAGGCGGCCCAGCAATATCGGCAGGAGGACCGCCAGCGGTTCATCGAATATGTCCAGCAGGACGCGATGGCCGCCGCCCAATTGCGCGCGCCGCTATATGAGGACAAGGTGGTGGACTTTCTGTTCGCCAAGGCCAG
>DAIUBZ010000303.1:0-2255 GCA_036846445.1 Sphingopyxis sp.
CGTCGGTTTCGCTGTCCCACAGCCAGATGGCGGGCAGGGGGACGCCGTTGAAGCTGTTGGTTTTCACCATCGAATAATGGGCCTGGTCCAGAAAGGCGAAGCGCTCGCCAATCTGGCCGCCGCCGGGCAGGCGATAATCGCCGATCACATCGCCCGCCAGACAGGACGGCCCGCCCAGCCGCACCGGCGCGCCGCCGTCGGCCTCGCCCAGCATGGCAGGGCGATAGGGTGCCTCGATCACGTCTGGCATATGGCAGGTGGCGCTGATGTCGGTGATGCCGATGTCCATGCCATTGGCGAACCGGTCCAGCACTTCGCCGACCAAAATCCCGGCGTCCAGCGCCACCGCTTCACCCGGTTCGATCATCACCCGGCACCCGGTTTCGCCGCGCACCGCCGTCAGAAACGCCACCAGTTCGTCAATCTGATAATCCGCGCGCGTCACATGGTGGCCGCCGCCAAAGTTCAGCCACGCCAGCCGCGCCAGATGCGGGGCCAGCACCGGGCGCATCGCGGCCCAGGTGCGGGCGAGCGGGGGAAAATCCTGTTCGCACAAGGTGTGGATGTGAATGCCGTCCACCCCGTCCAGATGGCCGGGGGTGAGCTGGCTGATCGGAAAGCCCAGCCGGCTCATCGGCGCGGCGGGGTCATATTTGGCCACCTCCCCCTCGCTATGTTCCGGGTTGAGGCGCAGGCCGACATCAAACTGCGCCCCGTCCGCCCGCGCCGCGTCCAAAATCGGGCGAAAGCGGGCGTGCTGCGCCGGAGAGTTAAAGATGACATGATCCGACAGCGCGCAGATTTCCGGCAGGTCCGCTGCCTTGTAACCGGCGCAATAGGTGGCGACCTGCTTGCCAGATGCGCGCGGCGCATATTCCTCGCGCCCCAACCGCGCTTCATACAGGCCGGACGCACACACACCGTCCAGCGCGCCGCCAACCACCGGGCCGAGCGCCCACATGGAAAATGCCTTCAGCGCCGCCAGCACCTCTGCGCCGGAGGCATCGCCGATGCTGCGCAGCACCGCCAGATTGGCCCGCACCTTGGCCGCATCCACGACAAAAGCGGGCGAGGGCACCCGGCTGAGGTCAAAGCGCGCAAATGCGCCGGGGTCGCCTGCTTTGGTTTCCATAATCGTTCCTGTTATCCCTGAGCCAGCGGGGCGCGAAACACAAAAAACGCGCCTGCCGCGATCAGGGCAAAGCCGACCGCATGGTTGATCGTCAGCCGCTCGCCCAGCACGAACGTTGCAAAACCGGCAAAGACAATCAGCGTGATGACTTCCTGCATCGTTTTCAATTCCGCCGCCGAATAGACGCCATAGCCAATCCGGTTGGCGGGCACGGCCAGACAATATTCGAAAAAGGCAATGCCCCACGCCAGCAATATCGCCAGAAACAATGGCCGCTGCGGCACCGCCAAATGGCCATACCAGGCAAAGGTCATGAAGATGTTCGAGGCGATCAAGAGGCCGATGGGTATGAAATGGGCAGGGGTCAGGCCGGACAGCATGGCGGTCAAAATTCCAAAGGCGCGTCAAGTTCCTGCACCTGCCACGGCAGACCGTGATCGTTCAGCATCGCCATGAACGGGTCAGGGTCCATTTGCTCGATATTGAACACCCCGGCCCCCGCCCATGCCCCGGTGACCATCATCGCCGCGCCGATCATTGCGGGCACCCCGGTGGTATAGCTGACCGCCTGGTTGCCGGTTTCGGCAAAGGCCGCCTCATGGTCGCAGATATTGTTTACATACAGGGTTTTGGGCGCGCCATCCTTGTCCAGCCCGGTGGCGATCACCCCGATATTGGTCTTGCCCTTGGTGGTCTCGCCCAGGCTCGATGGCTCGGGCAGCACAGCTTTCAGAAATTGCAACGGGACGATCTCGCGCCCTTCATACATCACCGGGTCAATCCGGGTCATGCCGACATTTTGCAGGACATTCAGGTGAGTGAGATAGGCATCGCCAAAGGTCATCCAGAAGCGGATCCGCCGGATTTCCGGCAAATGGGTTTTCAGGCTTTCGATTTCCTCATGATACATCAGATACATATTCTTCGGCCCGACGCCCTCGAACACATAGCTTTGCTTCACGCTCATCGGCGGGGTTTCCACCCACGCGCCATCCTCCCAATGGCGGGCGACGGCGGTGACTTCGCGGATGTTGATTTCCGGATTGAAATTGGTGGCAAAATGCTGGCCATGATCGCCGCCGTTGCAATCCAATATGTCCAGCGTGTCGATCCGGCTGAAATG
>DAIUBZ010000304.1:0-2251 GCA_036846445.1 Sphingopyxis sp.
GATGCCCGTTTATCCCCGGTGCGGCTTTCGTCCGGTGCGCGGGGAGGGGGCGTGGTTGATTGCCGATGATGGCCGCCGGGCGCTGGATTTTGCCAGCGGGATTGCGGTCAACCTGCTGGGCCATGGCCATCCGCATTTGACCAAGGCGATTCAGGAGCAGGCGGCGACGCTGATCCACGTCTCCAACCTCTATGGCAGCCCGCAGGGCGAGGCGTTTGCCCAGCGGCTGGTCGACACCACTTTTGCCGACACGGTGTTTTTCACCAATAGCGGTGCGGAAGCGGTCGAGTGCGCGATCAAGGCGGCGCGGGCCTTTCACCAGTCCGCAGGTTCGGACCGGTTCGAGATTATCACCTTCAAAAACGCCTTTCACGGGCGGACGATGGCGACGATTTCCGCCAGCAATCAGGACAAGATGCACAAGGGGTTTGCGCCCCTGTTGCCCGGCTTCAAATATGTTGATTTTGACGATCTGGCGGGCGCAGAGGCCGCAATCACCGACCGCACCGCCGCTTTTCTGGTCGAACCGGTGCAGGGCGAGGGCGGGATTCGCCCGGCTTCGGCGGAGTTTATGACCGGGCTGCGGCGGCTGGCCGACGAACATGGCATTTTGCTGGTGCTGGACGAAGTTCAGTGCGGCGTGGCCCGCACCGGCAAACTATATGCCCATGAACATTATGGCGTGGTGCCCGATATCATGGCGTCGGCCAAGGGGATTGGCGGCGGCTTTCCGATGGGCGCGTGCCTGGCCACCGCCCATGCCGCGCGCGGGATGGTGATCGGCACCCACGGCAGCACCTATGGCGGCAATCCGCTGGCGATGGCGGCGGGCCAAGCGGTTTGGGATGTGGTGGCGAATGAGGAATTTCTGGCCCGCGTCACCGAAATGGGGGCGCGGCTGCGTGCGGCGACCGAGCAATTTATCGGCAATTACCCGGAATTGTTTGTGGGCGTTCGCGGGCTGGGGCTGATGCTCGGCCTGAAAATGACTCACGAAACCCGCGCCTTTGTGGCCCATTTGCGCGACAATCACGGTCTGCTGTTGGTGGCGGCGGGGGACAATGTCGTGCGGCTGTTGCCGCCGCTGACGATTGATGAAAGCCACATCGCCACCTTTATCGAGAAATTGTCGGCGGGGGCGGCGGATTATCAGCAGCCAGCGGCGGCATGACGCGCCATTTCCTGAATCTGGCCGATGCTGGCGGCGACGCCATTGCCGCGATGATCGCCGATGCGGTCGACCGCAAGGCGGCGCGGGCGGCATGGCCCAAGGGCAAGGTGGACGCCGATGCGCCGCTGGCCGGGCGGGTGCTGGCGATGGTGTTTGAAAAAAGCTCCACCCGCACCCGGCTGTCGTTCGATCTGGCGATCCGGCAATTGGGCGGCAGCGCGATGATTATCGATGCCGCGTCCAGCCAGTTGGGCCGGGGTGAGACTATTGCCGACACCGCGCGGGTGATATCGCGCTATGCCGATGCGATCATGATCCGCACCGATGACCATGCCAAGGCCATGGAAATGGCCGCCCATGCCGATGTGCCGGTGATCAACGGGCTGACCGATTTGTCGCACCCGTGCCAGATTGTCGCCGACCTGCTGACACTGGCAGAGGCGGGCAAGGCGCTGCCGGGGCTGACCGTGGCGTGGGCCGGGGATGGCAACAATGTGCTGGCGTCGATCATCGAGGCGGCGGGCCTGTTCAAATTCACCGTGCGCGCGGCGGTCCCGGCGGGCTTTGACCCCGATGCCGGATTTGTCGCGGCGGCGCGGGCGGCGGGTGCGCGGATTGATATCGGGCGCGACGTGATGGCCGCGGCGGCAGGCGCGGATGTGGTGGTGACCGATACTTGGGTATCGATGGGCCAGAGCGGCGCCGATGCAAGGATTGCGGCGATGACGCCCTATCAGGTGACGGCGGACGTCATGGCGGCGGCCAAGCCCGATGCGATTTTCCTGCATTGCCTGCCCGCCCACCGGGGCGAGGAAGTGGTCGATGCGGTGATTGATGGCCCGCAATCGCGGGTGTGGGACGCGGCGGAAAACCGGGTTCACGCGCAAAAGTCCATATTGTTGTGGGCGCTGGGGCGGCTGTGATCGGCCCGGCGCCCGCGCTCGACACCCCGCTCAGCTTCACCGTCGCCAATCAGGATGTGCGCGGTCGGCTAATCCGGCTTGGCCCGGTGCTGAATCAGATTCTGGCCGCCCATGCCTATCCGCCGGTGGTGGAAAAATTGCTGGCGGAGGCGCTGCT
>DAIUBZ010000305.1:0-2249 GCA_036846445.1 Sphingopyxis sp.
AAGCCGCTGGCGGTCAGCACCCCCGCCGACCATGGCGTGGACACCACGCCCCGGGTCAAAGTGGTCAAGGTTGCGGAACCACCGGTGCGCAGCGCGGGTATCAAGGTGGCCGATGTCGATGAATTGGTTGGCAAGTTGAAAGCGATGGGAGTGAACGCATGAAAACGCTCGTCTGGACCGATCATGATGGCACCGCCGTCAAGGATGCCACCCTGTCGGCGGTGACCGCCGCTGGCCAATTGGGCAGTGTGGAATTGCTGGTCGTGGGCGCGGGGGTGGACACCGTGGCCGCCGCCGCCGCCGCCATTGCGGGGGTTGATGCGGTGCATGTCGCCGACAATCCCGTCTTTGCCGCCAATTTGCCCGAAAATATCGCCCCGCTGGTGGCCGAGGTGATGGCGGCATTTGACGCCTTTGTCGTGCCCGCCACCACCGTGGGCAAAAATATCGCGCCGCGCGTTGCCGCGCTGCTGGATGTGACCCAGATCAGCGAAATTGTGTCGGTTGAGGGGCCAAAGACTTTCACCCGCCCGATTTATGCGGGCAATGCCATTGCCACGGTGGAAAGCAGCGATGCCAAATTGGTGCTGACCGTGCGCGCCACCGCCTTTGCCAAGGCGGACGCCAGCGGCGGCAGCGCGGCGATCAGCGCGCTGGGCGGCGGCGGCGATGCCGGCATTTCCAGCTTTATCGGCGCCGAGCTGGTGAAATCCGAACGGCCCGAACTGACCAGCGCCAAAATCATCGTCTCCGGTGGCCGGGCGCTGGGCAGCGCGGAAAAATATGAAGCGGTGATCGTGCCGCTGGCCGACAAATTGGGCGCGGCGCTGGGGGCAAGCCGTGCCGCCGTCGATGCGGGCTACACCCCCAATGATTATCAGGTTGGCCAAACCGGCAAAATCGTCGCCCCCGAAGTCTATGTCGCGGTCGGCATTTCCGGGGCGATCCAGCATCTGGCGGGCATGAAGGACAGCAAAACCATCGTGGCGATCAACAAGGATGCGGATGCCCCGATTTTTCAGGTCGCTGATTTTGGCCTGGTCGCTGATTTGTTCAACGCAGTGCCGGAGTTGACCGAAAAGGTCTGAACCCGCTGCTGCCGCTGGTCGATGGCGGTCGACAGTTTGTCGAAGCCGATTATCCGTTGCGGGATGAAATCATCGTCGCAAGTGGCCATGGGCCTGTTCGCTGGCTGTGCAGCGGGCGCAACTGGAACTGGCCCCGGCGGGCAAGTGGTTGAGGGATTATGCCGACAGCAGTTGCCGACGGCCAGCCGATCAAATCATTTTATGCGCGGCGCGCGCGCTTTGCCGTAACCCGCTGACCCCGCGCCGCGCGCGCTTCGGCCCGGTCACGCGGCAAACCGCCGCGGGCATCCTAAATCGGTCACGCGGCAAACCGCCGCGCGCCGTGGGCCACTGTCATCCGGTGATTGCCCGCCAGCGCCAGGGATTTTTCGCGGATGCTGTCCAGAAAATGCCATTCGCTGGTGACCGCATCGGGGGTGATGGCAATGCTGGTATAGCCGCGCTGGTGGGTGTTGGCCCATGCCAATTGCGGCGATGATCCGCGCAGCGCCCGCACCCGGTCCGCCTCTGGCACGCCGGGCGAATAGGCCTCAAACCCCGGCGACGTCACGCCGTGGGTGGCGATTTCCACCCCCGCCGGGCGGCCGTCATGGTCGAGGTTGAACGCCCAGCCATTGTGGGTGTCGCCCGCCAGCACGACCAGATTGGCCTCCGCCGCCTGCGCCGCCGCCAGCAGGCGCGCGCGGGCGGCGGGATAGCCGTCCCAGGCGTCCATATTCAGCGGCAGACCGATTTTGCTGTTGCGAATCAGCCCCGCCACTTGCTCGCGGACAAAGGCCGGGGCGGATGGCGGAAACCAGTTGGCGGCTTCGGCGGGAAAAAATACGCTGCCCATCAACACTTGCTGGGCGCAAATCTGCCAGCGGGTGCCGCTGCGCGCTGAGCTGGCAATTTCGCCGGTCAGCCAGGCCTCCTGCTCTGCGCCCAGCATCTGCTGGTCCGGGCTGCGCCATGCCCCCGCCTTGAACGCGGCCAGCGCGGCGGCGGCGTCCGGCCCCGATTTGGCAATGGCGGCCAGATCAAATTGCTTCATCCGCCCGCTGATTCGGGTTTCTGGCAAGGTGATGCTGGCCAAAGTGCCAATGTCATAGGCGCGCCAGCGGGCGTCGCTGACCGGCATCCATTCGCGGTAAACCTGTTCGGCCACCGCGCGCCGGACCG
>DAIUBZ010000306.1:0-2233 GCA_036846445.1 Sphingopyxis sp.
CCGCCGTGCCTTGAAAGAATATCCGCACCCGGCGGCCCAGCGCGGCGGCGGCAATTGCCAGTTCCAGCCCGGCATAAAGCCGCTGGGCATCGGGGCTGGCGATGATGATGTTCAGCGGTGACATATGGCACACTCCGGGTCTTTGGCGATGCGGGCCTCGCGCCAGCGGCGGGTCAGATGGTCGCCGATCAGCACCCGCCCGGCCAGCGGCGGGCCATATCCGGCCAGATGCCGCACCGCCTCCGCCGCCGCCTGCGCGCCGACCTGTGCCGCCACCGGGCCCAGCACCCCGGTGTCGCTGCAATTGGCGGCGGCGGCGTCCGGCGCGCCGCCGACCAGACATTGGTAACAGGGCTGGTCCGGCTGGTGCCCGCAAAACAGGCCAATCTGGCTGGCAAAGCCGCCAATCGCCGCGCTGAGCAGCGGGATGCCGCCCGCGACACAGGCGGCATTGACCGCCAGCCGGGCGGCAAAATTGTCACAGCCATCCAGCACCAGATCAGCGCCGGCGATCTGCGCGGCGGCATTGGCCGGGGTGATCCGCACCATCGCCGCATCCACGCGAATATGGGGGTTGAGCGCCCGGGCCGCCGCTGCTGCCACCTCTGCCTTGGCCGCGCCAATATCGCGGGCGTGAAACAGGGTCTGGCGCGGCAGATTGCTGACCTCGACCACATCATCGTCGATGATCGTCAGCCGCCCGGCCCCGGCGGCGGCCAGCGCTTGCACTGCCGGACAGCCAATCCCGCCCGCGCCGACCACGACAATATGCGCCGCCGCCAGCGCCGCCTGTCCCGCGCCGCCAAAGGGGGCCAGGATGATCTGGCGGGCGTAACGGTCCAGCTCGGCGGCGGTGAAGGTGGCGGTCACGGCCCGGGGCTAATCGGGCCGGTGCAGCTTGACCTGCGTCAACGGCGCGGTGGCGCTTTTGCTGCGCGGGGCGGCGGTGCCGGTTGAGCCGAAGCCGCCGCTGCCCCGCTCGGTGCTGTCCAGCGCGGCCACTTCGGCGCAGACCGCCGCCGCCACCGCAGCGGGGACCAATTGGGCGATGCGGTCGCCGCGTTTGATCGTGAAGGCGTCGTCCGACAGGTTGACGAGCAGGATTTTCACCTCGCCGCGATAATCGCTGTCGATCGTGCCCGGCGCATTCAGCACCGTGATGCCGTGGTTCAGCGCCAGCCCCGACCGGGGCCGCACCTGCACCTCAAACCCCGGCGGGATGGCCATGGCAAAGCCGGTGGGCACGGCGTGGCGGCTGCCGGGGCGCAGGGTGATCGTCTCGGCCGCCACAATATCCAGCCCCGCCGCGCCCGCACTGGCCGGGGCGGGCAGGGGCAGGCCGCCGCCATTGGCCAGCCGCAGAACGGCAATTTCAAGCGGCGGCGGCGCGTGCGTCATGCTGGTGTTTCCCCGTTCAATTGTGCGGCCACGGCGGCGATCAACCGCGCCGCCACTGCCGCCTTGGCCATGCGCGGCCAGCTGTCCACCCCGGCGGCGGTGACCAGATGCACCTGATTCGCCGCCCCGCCCATGGGGTCCGCAGTGACATCATTCGCCACCAGCCAGTCGCACCCCTTGCGCGCCAATTTGTCCTGCGCGTGAACCAGTAAATTGTTCGTTTCGGCGGCAAAACCGATCAGCAGCCGGGGGCGCTGCGCGCTGCGGGCAAGCTGGGCCAAAATGTCGGGATTTTCGGTCAGCGCCAGCGGCGGCACCCGGCCATCGCCGCCTTTTTTCAGCTTGACCGCCGCCGGGTCCGCCGCGCGCCAATCCGCCACCGCCGCCACCATGATCGCGGCATCGGCGGGCAGGGCGGCATCGACCGCCGCCGCCATTTGTGCCGCGGTTTCCACATCAATCCGCACCACGCCGGGCGGGGTGGCCAGCGCCACCGGCCCGGCCACCAGCGTCACCCGCGCGCCCGCAGCGGCGGCGGCGGCGGCAATCGCAAAACCCTGTCGCCCGCTGGACCGGTTGGCCAGATAGCGCACCGGATCAATCGGCTCATGCGTTGGCCCGGCGGTCACCAATATGTGGCGGCCGGCCAGTGCGCCGTTTTCATCCGCCGCCGCCACTGTGCCGGGCGCGCGGCCCGCCGCCAGCACCGGATCAAAGCGGTGGCCCAGCATGGCGCAAATCCGCGCCGCGACATCGGGCGGTTCGGGCAATCGCCCCGGCCCAAATTCGCCGCACGCCATCGCGCCGGAATCGGGCGGCATGATCGTCCAGCCAT
>DAIUBZ010000307.1:0-2232 GCA_036846445.1 Sphingopyxis sp.
CAAACCGGGCGGCGCGGGCGGCTGTGGTGGCGCGAGATATTGGATCAATATGGCGCCGCTGATGTGCTGATTCCCATCGCCCGGCTGGAATATGCCTATCCCGGCGGGCCAGTCACCGGGCGGTTTTCGGCGCGCTTTGGCCCCGACAACCGCCTGATCGACAGCTTCACCCTGACCGCCGAAAGCAGCGCGGCCATTCCGGCGATGATGGACCGGGCGGTGGTGCGGATGGACCAGATTTACACCAGCGCCCTGTCATCCGGGGTGCTGCGCGCCGACACTTCGCTGATTTTGCGCCAGCCGGTGGCCGCCGCTGATCTGGGCGAATTGCCCCCGGCCCCGGTGGCGGATATGAATGCCGCACCCCAGACGACCGCCGCCCCGGCTGAACGGGATGACAGCGTCGCCCCGCCTGCCCCGGCTGGTGCGGCGCTGTTCACCATCCAATATGCCTCGCCCGATGTGGCCTCGGTATCGGCGACCGAACGGGCGGTGGCCAGCATCAGCGGCGTGGAGTCAGCCGCGACCAACAGCCTGGCGCTGGGCGGCACATCGGTGATGCAGGTCAGTTACCGGGGCGATCTGGCGGCGCTGCGCCGGGCGCTGGCCGCACGCGGCTTCACGGTTCAGGAAGGCGGCGGCGGCCTGAGGATCAGCCGGTGATCCGGCGGGCCGCCCAGCCGCGCGATGGCCAATATGCCCTGCCGCTTGATTGGAGCGCGGCGGGCAGCAATGCGTTGCCGGTGCTGACCGGCCCCAGCAATGCGGCGGCGGTAAAATATCTGGCCAGCCCGGGCACTTGGCCAGTCCGAACGGCGATCCTGACCGGGCCGCGCCAGTCTGGACGCAGCCTGATGGCGCGCGGCTTTGCTCTGGCCACCGGCGCGCGGGTGATCGACCCTGCCCCCGGCCAGCCGCTGCTTGGCCCGCCGCCGGCAGCCATCGCCGAGACCGCGCTGTTTCACGCGTGGAATGCGGCACAGGCGGGCGGACCATATCTGTTGATCGTGGCCGACACGCCGCCCGGCGACTGGCAAATTGCCCTGCCCGATCTGGCATCGCGGCTGCGCGCGGTGCCGGTGCTGCGGATCGGCGATCCTGATGACCGGCTGGCGAGCGAGCTGATCGCTGCCCTGCTCGCCCAGCGCGGGCTGATGATCGGCGAGGACGTGGCGGCCTATATCACCCGGCGCATTGCCCGCAGCCATGGCGCGATCCTGGCCGCGGCCACGGTGCTGGACCAGGCAGCGCTGGCGCGCGGCCAGCCGGTGGGCAAGCGGCTGGCGGCGGACGCGCTGATCGCCGCCGGTCTGATGCAGGCCGATCTGGTGGACACGATCGAGGCCGCATCGGCAGGTGCCGGGGCCGGGGAGAGTTAAGGATGGCAGACCCACAGCGCATCCCCACCGCAATTGCGGCTGAACCGCGCTATTTCAACCGCGAGCTGAGCTGGCTGGCGTTCAACCGCCGGGTGATGGAGGAGGCGTGCAACCCCGCCCATCCGCTGCTGGAACGGCTGCGCTTCCTGTCGATTTCGGGCAGCAATCTGGATGAATTTTTCATGGTCCGGGTGGCCGGGCTGAAGGGCCAGCAGTTGCAGGGGATTGACGAATTGTCAGTCGATGGCCGCACGCCGGGCCAGCAATTGGCGGAAATTGAGGCGGAGGTCACCAGGCTGGTCGATGAGCAACAGGTGGAGTGGCACCGGCTGTGCCCCCTGCTGCGCGCCGCTGGCATCGATGTGCTGAGCGATGTCGCGGCGGCACAGCCCGCACGGGCGGTGCTGCATAGCCATTTTCTGAACGAAATTTTCCCGATTCTCACGCCGCAAGTGCTCGACCCGGCCCATCCCTTTCCCTTCATCGCCAATCGCGGCCTGGGGCTGGTGTTCGATCTGGTGCGCACCAGCACGGGCGAGGCGGTGCGCGAATTGGTCATCATTCCTGCCGCCCTGCCCCGCTTTGTCGCGGTGCCGGGGTCCAGCGGCACGTGGGTGGCGATTGAAACCCTGATCGAGCTGTTTGCCGACATTTTGTTCCCCGGCTTTCGGGTCACGGCGCAGGGGGCGTTCCGGATCATCCGCGACAGCGATCTGGAAATTGAGGAGGAGGCGGAGGATCTGGTGCGCCTGTTCCGTTCCGCCATCCGCCGCCGCCGCCGGGGCCGGGTGATCCTGTTGGAACTGGACAGCAATATGCCCGGCGATCTGGCCGAGATTTTGCTGGCCGAGGT
>DAIUBZ010000308.1:0-2232 GCA_036846445.1 Sphingopyxis sp.
CCGCGCCGGGTTTCGCAAAAATCAATGTCGAAATCGGGCATCGACACCCGCTCGGGGTTCAAAAACCGCTCGAACAACAGGCCCAGCGGAATGGGATCAATGTCGGTGATGGTCAGCGCCCATGCCACCAGCGATCCCGCGCCGGACCCGCGCCCCGGCCCGACCGGAATGCCCGCTGCCTTGGCCCATTTGATGAAATCGGCCACGATCAGAAAATAGCCGGGAAAACCCATCTGGACGATCACGTCGAGCTCAAACTGCAGCCGCTCGGCATAGGCCGCCCGCGCCGCCATATCCAGATCAGCGCGCCCGGCCAGCCGCACCGCCAGCCCCGCCTCGGCATCGCGGCGCAATTGCATCGCCTCTGCCGCGGGATCGCCGGCCAGGCTGGGCAGAATCGGTGCACGCTTGGGCGCCATCACCGCACAGCGCTGTGCCACCACCCCGCTGTTTGCCAGCGCATCGGGCAGATCAGCAAAGGCCTGCGCCATATCAGCCGGTGCCTTTAACCAGTCATCCGGGTTGCTGCGCGGGCGGTCGGCATTTTCGACATAATTGCTGTGGGCGATACACAGCATCGCGTCATGGGCGGGGTGAAAATCAGGATCGACAAAACAGGCCGGATTGGTTGCCACCAGCGGCAGCCCCCGCGCATCGGCCAGCGCCACCAGCGCCGCCTCCGCCGCCTGTTCATCCCGCTGGCCGCGCCGCGCCACCTCGACAAACAACCGATCCGGAAATATCGCCGCCAGCGCATCGGCATAGCCCGACGCCGCATCGGCCTGCTGCGCCGCCAGCAGCCGCACCAGCGCGCCCTCGCCCGCTCCGGTCAGGCAGATCAGCCCCGATGCCGCCGCCGCCAACTGGTCCATGCCAACATGGGGCGCCTGGTCCAGCGGGCGGCCCAGATGTGCCGCCGACACCAGCTTGCACAAATTGCCGTAACCCACGCTGTCCTGGGCATAAAGCGCCAGCCAATCGAGCGGTGGCGCGCCAAATCCGGCCGCACCGCCGCGCGCCGGGCGCGCCACCGCCAACAGCGCGCCGATGACTGGCTGGACCCCCGCCGCCTTGCACGCCGCGCCAAAGGCCATGGCCCCGTAAAGTCCGTTGCGGTCGCAAATCGCGGCGGCGGGACAGCCGCGTGCGGCCGCGGCGCTGGCGATGACATCCGGCGGGATCGCCCCCTCCAGCATAGTATAGCTGGAAAATATCCTCAGCGGCACATAGGGCGCAGTCGCGGTCCCCATGGCTTATCCCGACGCCAACAGCGCCTCAATCTCGGCGCGCAGGGCGGTGGGCCGGGTCGTCGGGGCGTGGCGCGAGACCACCTCGCCAGTGCGCGAGACCAGGAATTTGGTGAAGTTCCATTTGATTCCGCTGCCCAGCAACCCGCCCTGTTGCCCGCGCAAATATTGCCACAGCGGGTCAGCGCCCGGACCATTCACGTCCAACTTGGCGGTCAGCGGAAAGCTGACATCATATTTCAGCGAGCAGAAATTGGCGATCTCGACCGCATCGCCCGGCTCCTGCGCGCCAAATTGGTTGCAGGGTGAACCCAGCACCACCAGGCCCTTGTCGCCATAATCGCGGTGCAGTTGCTCCAGATCGGCATATTGCGGCGTGAAGCCGCATTTGGACGCGGTATTGACGATCAACAGCACCTTGCCCCGATAATCGGCCAGCGGCTGGCTGGTGCCGTCTGGCATTGGCACGCTCAGGTCGTAAATACTCATCGCGTCTCTCCTTCATCACTGCCCGCAATCCGGCCCTCGTTCAGCCGCCACACCCGGTCCATCCGCGCGGCCAGCCGTTCATTGTGGGTGGCAACCAGCGCCGCCGATCCCTGATCGCGCACCAGCGCGGCAAATTCGGCAAATACCCGGTCGGCGGTCGCCTCGTCCAGATTGCCGGTCGGCTCATCGGCCAGCACCAGGCGCGGCTGGTTGGCCAGCGCCCGCGCCACCGCCACCCGCTGCTGCTCGCCGCCCGACAATTTGGCGGGCTTGTGCCCCAGCCGCGCCGCCAGCCCCAGCCGGGTCAACAAGGCCTCAGCATGGGCCAGCGCCGCCGCCTGATCGGTGCCGCGCACCAATTGCGGCAGGACGACATTTTCGGCCGCCGTAAAATCGGGCAGCAGGTGGTGGAACTGATAGACAAAGCCGATTTTGTCGCGGCGCACGGCGGTGCGGGCGTCCTGGTCAAAGGCGGTCACATCCACGCCGTCGATCA
>DAIUBZ010000309.1:0-2223 GCA_036846445.1 Sphingopyxis sp.
GGCCGATGGGCCCGAGGCGGATGTGCCGGTGACTGCCACCGCTGCTGCCACCGCCGGGACCGAAGCGCGGCAATTCCGCGCGGCGATGACGGCATGGCAGCAAATGGGCGATGATGATCTGGTGCTGGCCAGCCCGGCGACCGCGTCGGCCAGCGCGATGTTGCCAGTGCGCCGCCCGGTAGACACGATGCGGCTGTCGTCGAAATTCGGCATGCGGGTCCACCCGGTGACGGGCCGTTGGCGGCACCACAATGGCATTGATATCCCGGCGCCGCGTGGCACCCCCATTTATGCGACCGCCGATGGTGTGGTCGGGCGGGCGCAGCGGCTGGGCTCCTATGGCAAATATGTCGAAATCAACCACGGCGGTGACCTGCAGACCCGCTATGGCCATCTCGCCGAAATCTCGGTGCAGCCCGGCCAATTTGTCCGCGAGGGCGATATGATCGGAACCGTTGGCTCCACCGGGCGCTCAACCGGCAACCATCTGCATTATGAGGTGCGCACTGCCGGCATGCCGGTCGATCCGCTGCCGTGGTTGCAAAAGGGTGATGTCGCGCTGGCGGCGCTGGCGCTGGAAAATAATCTGGCCAGCGGCGGGCCGGAGGAATAATCACCACCCCGGCATCAGGCGCGGCGTTGTATATCGCCGCGCATCGGCTATATTTGCATGATGAGTGATGCACAATCCATTGACACAGCGGCGGTGCGGCTAACCCCATCGGCGGCGGCGCGGGTGCGGTCGATTGCCCAGCGGCAACAGCGCGCCGCACCGATGTTGCGGTTGGCGGTCGATGGCGGCGGCTGTTCCGGTTTCACCTATCGTTTTGAATTGGCGGATGCGGCGGACGCGGACGATGTCGTGACCGCCACCGACGGGGTGCAATTGCTGGTCGATCCCATCAGCCTGGATTTGGTCGCGGGGGCACAGGTGGATTTTGTCGAATCACTGGGCGGCGCGGCGTTTCAGGTGACCAACCCCAATGCCGCGTCCGGCTGTGGCTGCGGCGTCAGTTTTTCGGTGTGAGCCGGGCTGACGCGGGCCAGCCAGCATGAAAATCGCCACCTATAATGTCAACGGGATCAAGGCGCGCCTGCCCCGCCTGATCGAATGGCTGGACGAAACCCGGCCCGATATCGTGTGTTTGCAGGAATTAAAGTCCAGCGACGACACCATCCCCACCGCCGAAATTGCCGCGCTGGGCTATGGCGCGCTGTGGCATGGGCAAAAGGGATTTAACGGCGTGGCGATCCTGGCCCGGGGTGGCCAGCCCGAACTGGTGCGGCGCGGCCTGCCCGGCGATGATGACGACGAGCAGAGCCGCTATATCGAGGCGGATGTCGATGGCGTGCGCGTGGCCAGCATTTACCTGCCCAATGGCAATCCGCTGCCGGGGCCGAAATTTGACTATAAATTGGCGTGGATGGCGCGGCTGCGCGCCCATGGCCGCGCCCTGTTGGCCAGCGAAGTGCCGTGCGTGCTGGCGGGCGATTATAATGTCATCCCCCATGATGATGACGTCTGGTCACCCCCGGCGATGGCCAGCGACGCGCTGATGCACCCGGCATCGCGGGATGCGTGGTTTGCGATGCTGGCCGATGGCTGGACCGACGCGCTGCGCACCTCTCATCCCGGCGGCCACATCTGGACCTATTGGGATTATCAGGCCGGGGCATGGCCGCGCGACCATGGCTTTCGCATCGACCATCTGCTCCTGTCCCCGGCGCTGGCCGACCGGCTGGCGGGCGCCGGGGTCGACCGCACCCACCGGGGCCGCGACAAGGCCAGCGACCACGCCGCCACCTGGGCAGAGCTGCGCTGAGGCGGGGGCAGCGCTGGCGGGTTTCAGGCGGCGCGGGGCCGGACTGTCAATTCCAAACCCAGCGCATCCAGCACCGCCGCCAGCGTTTCCAGCGTGGGATTGCCGGTTTCGGAGAGGGCAGCGTAAAGCGCCTGCCGCCCCAGCCCCGACCGCTTGGCTATATCGGTCATGCCCTTTGACCGCGCCACCGCGCCCAATGCGGCCGCGATATGCTTCGGGTCATTGCCCTCCATCGCCGCCTCAAGGAAATATAAAATATCTTCCTCGGATGTCAGCGTCTCGGCTGGGTCAAATGGGCGAAGTTCCATGGCTTTGTTCAATCTTAGCCTTCAGCCGCTTTGCCTCGGCAATGTCGGCAACCTGTGAAGTCTTGTCGCCGCCGCACAGCAGGATGACAAGC
>DAIUBZ010000310.1:0-2222 GCA_036846445.1 Sphingopyxis sp.
CTGTCGGTGCTGCGGGCGCTTCGGATTTTGCGCGCGCTGCGGCTGATTGCGGTTGTGCCCAGCATGCGCCGGGTGGTGGCGGGTCTGCTCGGCGCAATTCCCTCAATGGGGTCGGTGATCGTCCTGTTGCTGCTGGTGTTTTACATCGCCGCCGTGATGGCGACCAAATTGTTCGGGGCCAGCTTTCCCGAGTGGTTTGGGTCGATCGGTGCGTCGCTCTACACGCTGTTCCAGATCATGACGCTGGAAAGCTGGTCGATGGGTATCGCGCGTCCGGTGATGGAGGCCTATCCGCTGGCGTGGGTGTTTTTCGTGCCATTTGTGCTGGTGACGTCCTTCGTGGTGCTGAACCTGTTTATCGCGATCATTGTGAGTTCCATGCAGGAAGGCGAGAATGCCGAGGGGCATCAGGAACGCGACGCGATATTGGCCGAGATCAAGGCGTTGCGGGCCGATATTGCCGCTTTGCGCGGGCAGGCAACCCCGTAATCCGCGGCTTGCCAAAATAAACGGCACAGCTTAGCCTGATCGCCAATGATCGTGCGGTCTGGTTCGGGCGATGCCGGTGACCTGGCGGAGGAGGGGCGATGCGGTGGGTGATTGCGGTGGGCGCGCTGGTGGCACTGGCCGTGCCTGCCGCCGCGCAAACGGGCGGCAACCCCGCCACCAATGCGGCCAGTGCGGGCTATACGGCGGCGGCGGCGGAATATCGGGCCGGGCGCTTCCCCGCCGCGCGGGCCGGATTTGAACGCGCCTGCGATCAGGGCAATTTGCAGGCCTGCGCCAGTTTTGGGGCAATGCTTGGCAAGGGCGAGGGCGGCGCGGCCGACCAGCCCCGGTCGCGGCAGATCAATACCAAGGCGTGTGATGGCGGCAATATATTGGCCTGCACCAATTTGGGGGTGATGGTCGCGAGCGGCCGGGGCGGGCCAGCCGATCCGCCGCGCGCCCGCATCTACTACAATCTGGCCTGTAACCAGGGTCTGGCGGTCGCATGCAACAATCTGGCCGTCATGATGGAAAATGGGGAAGGGGGGGCGGTTGATCTCCCCCGCGCCCGGACCCTCTATGCCAAGGCGTGCGATGCCAAAAATTTCGGCGCATGCAACGCGCTGGGGGTGCTGAAATACCGCAGCGGAGGCGGCGAGTGGCCCGATGCGCGCGCGCTGTTTTCCCGGGCCTGCGATGCCAACAGCCTTGATGGCTGCACCAATTTGGCGGTCATGCTGGCCGCTGCCCGCGGCGGCCCGGCGGATGCGTCGCGCGCCCGCGCCCTTTATACCCGCGCCTGTGATGCCAACAAAGCGCTCGCTTGCGCCAATTTGGGGGTGATGCTGTTCAACGGTGTTGCCGGGGCGTCCGATCCGCCTGCTGCCAAGCGGGCGTATATCAAGGCGTGTGACGGCGGCAATGGCGCTGGCTGCGCCAATCTGGGCATCATGCTGGCCAATGGGCAGGGCGGTCCCGCCGATCCCCCCGCCGCCCGCGCGGCATATGCCAAGGCCTGTGACCGTGCGACACCCCGGGCCTGCAGCGCACTGGGCAAAATGCTGGCGGCGGGGCAGGGGGGCGCGGCAGACCCCCCGCGCGCCCGCACCCTGCTCGCCAAGGCGTGTAGCGGTGGCCACGCCGATGGCTGTTTGGCCCACGGGTTGATGCTGTTGAATGGCGAAGGCGGCGCGCCGGACATGGCCGCCGCCAAGGTGGCATTCACCAGCGGCTGCACCCTGGGCAATCAAGCCGCGTGTACCCGGGCAGCGGCATTTTGACGCCGGGGCAGGCCAAGTGGCGGGAGCAGAACCGATGGCGGCGGACATGACGGACCGGGCGGTGGATCGTCGCTGGGCGCTATTGGGCATGGTGGCGGTTGCGGCGACAGCGGCGGTGCCGGGGCTGGCGGCGGCGCAGTCGCTGGTGGGGCCGGGCCGGGCTGGTGCGGGCGGCGGCGGGCTGAAATCGCTGCTGGCCGGGGCGTCCGATGGCGCGCTCGACAAATTGGCGCAGCCGGGGGCGTTTTTTGCCGATCAGGCGGTGCGGATATTGTTGCCGGGGCCGTTCGCCCGGCTGGGCAGGGTGCTCCGGCTGGCGGGGCAGGCGGGGCTGACCGCTGATCTGGAAAAACGCCTGAACGACGCCGCGTCATTGGCAGCGGGCACGGCCAAGCCGGTGTTCCGGGCGGCGATTGCCGATCTGACGCTGGTCGACGGCGCGCGCATCCTGAC
>DAIUBZ010000311.1:0-2199 GCA_036846445.1 Sphingopyxis sp.
GCCGCTGTGGCCGGGCCAACCGCATAAACCGGCAGCGCGGCATAAGCCGCCAGCCCCGGCCCGGCCAGCCGCGCGGCATTGGCGCTGGTCAGCAAAATGGCGTCATAACCGCTTGGCGGCCCGGCATCCCAAGCACAGGCATCAAGGGAAAATAGTGGCAAATGATGGGCATCAAGCCCCATTTGCCGCGCCGCCGCCACGGTTGCCGCCCCGGTTTCCTCGGGACGCACGACAATCAGCGGCAGCGGCTGCCTCATCAACGGGCGAACAAGGCGCGGATATTTGCGGGTGCCTGTCCCAGCAACTCCGCCGCCAGCCGGGCCGCCCCGCTGGCCCCGCCCACAATGGCTTCCCCCCGCACCACCCTGCTGCCATCGGCCGCATAAATCGCCGCCCGCAGGCGCAGCCCGCCCGCCGCCGCCGCATGCGCCGCCACCGGGGAATGGCAGGTGCCGCCCAGCGCCTCCAGAAACGCCCGCTCCGCCATCACCGCCGCGCGGGTGGCCGCGCAGTCCACCGCAGCCACCAGCGCCAGCATAGCGCGATCATCGGCCCGGCATTCAATGCCGATTGCCCCTTGCGAAGCGGCAGGCAAAAAATCATCGAGCGGCTGATCCACCCCGATATCGCCCAGCCCCAACCGGTCCAGACCCGCCGCCGCCAGCAAGGTGGCGTCCAGATCATCCACCGTCAGCCGCGCCAGCCGGGTGGCGACATTGCCGCGGAGCAACCGAATGGCCAAATCCGGGCGCAGCGCCAGCAGTTGCGCGGTGCGGCGCGGGCTGCACGTCCCCACCCTGGCCCCCGGCGGCAGGTCGGCCACGGTCCGGGCGGTCAATCCGGGCCGCACCACCAGCCGGTCTGCCACCGCCGCCCTGGGCAGCAGCGCCGCCAGCGCGAATTGCGCCGGGCGCGGCGATTCCACATCCTTCATCGAGTGGACGGCAATATCAATTTCGCCCGCCGCCAGCGCCCGGTCCAATTCCCGCGTCCACAGCGCCTTGCCGCCAATATCGGCCAGCGCCACATCCACAATGCGGTCGCCCGCCGCCACCATCGGGACCAGCGTCACGGCGGATGGCGGCAATTGGTGGGCAGCCATGATCGCCGCCGCTGCCAAACGCGCCTGCGCCAGCGCCAGCGGCGAAGCGCGCGAGCCAATCCGCAGCGGCTGCGTTGGTGGCGGAGGAACCTGCATGACCATCGCGGCGTGGCCTAGCCCGACTTGCCGGACAGGGGAAGGGGGCGCTAAGGCTTCCGCCATGGCATTGGTGCTGGGGATTGAATCAAGCTGCGACGAAACTGCGGTTGCGCTGGTCACCAGCGCCCGGCAGGTCGCGGCGCAGCGGGTGGCCAGCCAGGACGCCGATCACCGGCCATTTGGCGGCGTCGTCCCGGAAATCGCCGCCCGCGCCCATGTCGCCGGACTGGCCCCGATGATCCGGGCGGTGCTGGACGATGCCGGGTGCGCGCTGGATGATGTCGATGCGATTGCCGCCACCGCTGGCCCGGGGCTGATCGGCGGGGTGATGGTCGGACTGGTGACCGCAAAGGCGCTGGCACACGCCGCCGCCAAGCCGCTGATCGCGGTCAACCATCTGGAGGGCCACGCCCTGTCGCCCCGGCTGACCGCACCGGAACTGGAGTTTCCCTATCTGCTGTTGCTGGTGTCGGGCGGCCATTGCCAATTGCTGGTGGTGCGCGGCGTGGGTGATTATCAGCGGATGGCCACCACCATCGACGATGCGGTGGGCGAGGCATTTGACAAGACGGCAAAATTGCTGGGGCTGGGCTTTCCCGGCGGTCCGGCGGTCGAGCGCGCCGCCCGGGCGGGCAATCCGGCGGCGGTGGCGCTGCCGCGCCCGCTGAAAGGCAGCAATGAGCCGCATTTTTCCTTTGCCGGGCTGAAAAGCGCCGTCGCGCGGGCAGCGGCAGCGGGCGAGCACAGCAGCTGTGATCTGGCTGCGGCATTTCAGGCGGCGGTGGTCGATTGCCTGATCGACCGCACCCGGCGCGCCATCGCGGCGGCCCCGGCGATGACGGCGCTGGTGGTGGCGGGCGGAGTGGCGGCCAATCAGCCGATCCGGGCGGCGTTGGCGGGGCTGGCGGACGAGTGCGGCCTGCCCTTCATCGCGCCGCCGGGATGGCTGTGCACCGACAATGGCGCGATGATTGCTTGGGCCGGGGCGGAGCGGCTGG
>DAIUBZ010000312.1:0-2187 GCA_036846445.1 Sphingopyxis sp.
GCCTGATCGGCGTAAAATCCAGCCGACCGCGCCCATTCGCCCAGCGCAATCTCGCGGCTTTGCATTCCCGACCGGGCGGCCAGCACAATGTCCCAGAAACTGGTCTGGCCCTCATACACCCACAACAGATTATTCTGCATCGGGGTGCGATAATCGGGCGTCCACAATTTTTCCGGGCGGCGATATTTGCCGTTCCACGTGTGGATCAACTCGTGCGGCAACAGGCCCCGGGTGGTGCCGCGTTCGTCCCATTTGGTGAAATAGGTCGGCACCCGGCTGTTTTCGCTCGACCGGTGATGTTCCAGCCCAATGCCGCCCAATTCGCTGGTCAGGGCGAGCAGAAATTCATAACGGTCAAACGGCTTTGACCCGAACAGTGCCAACGCCTCGCGCACCATCGCGGCGTGGGCGGCGATATGTTCGGGCTTGGCGGCCAGAAATTCGGGCGCGTCGGCGAAGACATTCAGCGTCACGTCCGACCCCAAATCCCATTTGGCAAAATGGGGACCGGCGAACATCGGGCTGTCCACGAGTGTTTCATAATCGGTGGTGGCATAGCAGTGGCGGCCCGCCCGCACCGTCAGCCCGTCCAGCGCCGCCGCGCCCGTCCACCCGGCGGGCAAAGTGACACAAGGGGTAACGGGAATGGCGCGGGTAAAGGTTCCGGCAGGATAGAAGCTGACCTGTTCCCATTGCAAATTCAACATCGACGGGGTGACCACCACCCGGCCCTCGGCCGAACGGGTGGGCGACAGGAAATCAAAGCGAAGGTCAATGTGGCGCGCGCCATCCGGCACGGTCACGTCAAAGGCATAGACGTTGGTGGCCTGACGCTCCCACGCCAGCGGCTTGCCCCCCGCGCGCGGGACAAAGCCCGCCACTTCGGCAATGGCGCCGCGCGGGGCATGTTTGCCGGGCAGCCATTCGGGGTAGAGCAAAGTGATCTTGCCCGGCCCGGCGACCGGTATCCGCTGTTCGACCCGGAAAATGCCCCGGCCAATATCGGTGGCATCGACGTTCAAGATCATTGTGCCCGCATAGGGCGTGTCGCTGGGCACCGGCACGCCGGGCAACGGAGCGGGCGCGGGCGGTCGGCTGCGCGGGCCATGGTCGTGGCCGGGGCCAGCCTGAGCGGCCAGCGGGGCGAGGGTGATTGCCAGTGCGGCGATGATGGGGAAAAGTCGGTTGGGCATGACTGTTGTTGCCACAGCCGTACGCCCTTGGTCCACTGCAATTGCCCCGGCGCGCGGATTTGATTAAGGCGCGGCGATCATGGCCAGAATAACCCCACCACAGCCCGTTCGCGGCACCCAGGATATGCTGGGCGACACTGCCGACCGCTTTGCCCATGTGGTCGAGGCGTTTGAGCGGGTCCGCCGTCTTTACAATTTCCGGCGGATCGAGGTGCCGGTGATCGAGCCGACCGCGGTGTTCGCCCGCAGTCTGGGCGAGACCACCGATGTTGTGGCCAAGGAAATGTACAGTTTTGACGACCGCAACGGCGATTCCATCACCCTGCGGCCAGAGTTTACCGCCGGAATTGCCCGGGCCTATATCAGCAATGGCTGGCAGCAATTTGCCCCGCTGAAAGTCGCAACCCACGGGCCATTGTTCCGCTATGAACGCCCGCAAAAGGGCCGCTATCGCCAGTTTCACCAATTGGATGCCGAGGTGCTGGGCAGCGCCAGCCCGCTGGCCGATGTCGAATTGTTGTGCTTTGCGGATCAGTTGCTGCGCGAATTGGGCGTGGCCGATGGGGTGGTGCTGCACCTCAACACGCTGGGCGACAGCGCCAGCCGCGATGCGTGGCGCGCCGCACTGGTCGATCATTTTGCCGCCCATCGCGCCGATTTGTCCGACGACAGCATCGCCCGGCTGGCCAAAAATCCGCTCCGGATCCTGGACAGCAAAGACCCCCGCGACCGGCCCGCCGCCGACAGCGCGCCGGAGATTGATGATTATCTGACCAGCGAAGCGCAGGATTTTTTTGCCGCCGTCACCAGCGGACTGGACGCCGCCGGGGTGGCATGGACCCGCAATGCCCGGCTGGTGCGCGGCATGGATTATTATCGCCACACCGCGTTCGAGTTCATCACCGACCGCCTGGGCGCACAGGGTACGGTGCTGGGCGGGGGCCGTTATGACGGGCTGGTCGAGGCAATGGGCGGCCCGCCAACCCCGGTGGTC
>DAIUBZ010000313.1:0-2172 GCA_036846445.1 Sphingopyxis sp.
CCATGAGCGGACGTGGCGAAATCGGTAGACGCAGCAGACTTAAAATCTGTTTGCCAATTGGCAGTGCGGGTTCAAGTCCCGCCGTCCGCACCATCGTGCCTGGGGGCAGGTTCGTGCTTCGGCTGGCCGCCGCTTTGCCTGTGGCCATTGCGCTGGCTGGGTGCGGCTGGTTTGGCGACGATCGCGCGCCGGTCATTGCCGCAATTGGCCCGGTGCGCGCTGACCCGAACCCGTTGCTGGGCGAATTGTCACCCGGCAATCAGGCGTTGCTGGCCGCCACCGCCGGGGGGCTGGTCCGGCTGGCAGGCGACGGCCAGATTGACGTCGGTCTGGCTGAACGCTGGACGATCACCGGCGATGGCCGCAGCTATATTTTCCGGTTGCAAGCTGCGCGCTGGCGCGACGGCCAGCCGGTCACCACGTCGCAGGTTGCCCGCATCCTGACCAATTACCTGCGCAGCCCGGCGCATATGCTGTCCGGCAATTTCCCCGAGGTCGAGACGATCCGGGCTATGACCGACCATGTGATCGAGATACGGCTGAGCGCGCCCCAGCCACATTTGCTGGAGCTGCTGGCCCATCCCGCCATGGCGATTGCCCGCGATGGGCAGGGCTGGGGGCCAATGACGGTTAAGGCGGCGGGGCGGGGGCGCTTTGCCATTGGCGCGCTGGCCAGTGACGACGACGCCGCCGCTCCGCCAGTCCGCAGCGAAGGCGCGGTGCTGCACGCGGCGGATGCCGCAGCGGCAGTGGGGCGCTATCGGGCCGGACTGGCCGACGGCGTCATTGGGGGAACCCAGGCCGATTTTGCGGTGTATCTTGGCTCGAAAATCGCGCGATCCGACCTGATCGTCAATCCGGTTCCGGGGCTGTTTGGGCTGAGTTTCGTGGCCAAATCCGGGGCCTTTGCCACCGATGTCAACCGCGATGCGCTGGCGATGGCGATTGACCCGGCCCGGGTGATTGGCGGCTTTGGCCTTGCCGAATGGCGGCCGCAATCCTCGCTGCGCCTGACGGAGAATTTGCGCGCAACCGACCGTTCCGGCCTGTATCCGTCGTGGATTGACCTGCCGATGCCCGACCGGCTTAGCCGGGCACGCGCGATTTTCGCGGCCTATCGCGGCAGTGGCGGCGAGCTGCCGGCGGTGCGCATTGCGATGCCACCGGGGCCGGGCAGCCGGATAATATTTGCATGGATTGCCGCCGATTTGCGGCAAGTCGGCCTGACTGCCGTCCGGGTCGATCCGGGCCAGCCCGCCACGCTGCAACTGATCGACGTGATCGCGCCCTATGACGATCCGATCTGGGCCTTCCGCCGCCTGAACTGCCGCCGGGACACATTGTGCAGCCCGGACGTCACCCGGTTGCTGCGCGCGGCGGAACAGGCGACGAGCGCCGATGACCGCACCAAGCGCATCGCCGATGCCGAGGCGGTGCTGGTGCGACAAGCTGGCTACATCCCGCTGGCCACCCCGCTGCGCTGGTCGCTGCGCAGCAGCCGCCTGCCCGGCTTGCGTGCCAATTCCCAGGGGTTTCACCCGATGACTGCGCTGGGCTCGGCTGGGCCCCGGCAGGCGAGCGCGCGGTGACCCAGCATCCGGCACACCATGTCACGGCGGCTGACCAGCGCGCCGCAACCCTGCGCCGGTTGGCGGCGATGGAACAGTTGCTGGAGAACAGCATCACCATTCCGGGGGTGGGCATCAAAATCGGGTTGGATGCGATCATCGGGCTGGTGCCGGTGATCGGCGATGTCATCGGGGCGGCACTGGGCAGCTATTTGCTGTGGGAAGCGCGGGGTTTGGGCCTGTCACGCTGGCAAATGGCGCGGATGATTGGCAATCTGGGGCTGGACGCGGCGCTGGGCGCTCTGCCGGTGGCGGGCGACTTGGCTGACGTGATGTTCCGCGCCAACCGCCGCAATCTGGCGATCATCAAACGCCACCTGGCCCGGCAGGATCGGGCGGCCTAGAGCGATTTCCAGTCAGATGGCGTCATCTGACGGCTCGGAAATCGCGGCAAAGCAGGGGGTTGGAGAGCTCGACCTGATTCAATCAGGTCGAGCGCTCTAGCAGGGTTAACCCCCCTGCCCGCCGTACATGGCAGCGATCCTGTCGGCATAGACGCTGCGCAGCACATGACGGCGGATTTTCATCGACGGGGTCATTTGTT
>DAIUBZ010000314.1:0-2156 GCA_036846445.1 Sphingopyxis sp.
ATCAGATCGGCGGTCATTCGCTTGCTCCTGCGGGGGCGGTGGAGGCCCGGGCGGCAGGCGGCGGATCACCCGGCCGCAGCCGCGCATCGCCAGCAGGCTTGGCATCCGCCACCCGGGCGACGATGACCGCCACATCCTGCCGCATCGGGGCCAGAAAGCTTTCGGGATACACGCCCATCCACAGCACCGCACCCGCCAACGGCACCAGCATCATCGCCTCACGCGCGTTCAGATCGGGCATGGCCCGCACATCATCCTTGTCCAGCGGACCAAATACCACCCGGCGATAAAGATAGAGCATATAGGCCGCGCCAAGGATGATCCCGGTGGTGCAGACAAAGGCCACCCAGCTTGACGCTTCGTAAATGCCAATCAGCGCCAGAAACTCGCCGACAAAGCCGCTGGTGCCGGGCAGGCCGATCGCCGCCATGGTGAACAGCAGAAACAGCAGCGCATAGCTGGGCATATTTTGCGCCAGCCCGCCATAGCGGCCAATCTCACGCGTGTGCAGCCGGTCATAGACCACGCCAACACACAGGAACAGCGCGCCCGCCACCAGCCCGTGGCTGAGCATGATGATCAGCGCGCCCTCAATCCCCTGTTGATTGAGCGCAAACAGCGCCGCCGTCACCACGCCCATATGCGCCACCGAGCTATAGGCAATCAGCTTTTTCATGTCGCTTTGCACCAGCGCGATCAGGCTGGTGTAGACCACCGCCACCATCGACAAGCCGAACACCAGCCACATGAAATCTGCCGAGGCATCGGGGAACATCGGCAAGCTGAACCGCAAAAAGCCATAGCTGCCCATTTTCAGCAGCACCCCGGCCAGAATCACCGATCCGGCCGTCGGGGCCTGCACATGGGCATCGGGCAGCCAGGTGTGCACCGGCCACATCGGCATTTTCACGGCAAAGCTGGCAAAAAAGCCGAGCCACAGCCACGTCTGCAACTCTGGTGCAAAATCATAGCTGAGCAGCGTGGGGATGTCAGTCGTGCCCGCGTCGGCAATCATTGCCACCATCGCCACCAGCATCAGCACCGAGCCAAACAGGGTGAACAGGAAGAATTTATACGCGGCATATTTGCGGTTGGCCCCGCCCCAGATGCCGATGATGAAATACATCGGGATTAACCCGGCCTCGAAGAAAATATAGAATAGCAGCAAATCCTGGGCGGCGAACACGCCGATCATGATGACTTCCATCAGCAGGAACATGGCCAGATAGAGTTGCGTCCGCGTCTTGATCGCCTGCCACCCCGCCAATATACAGATTGGCATCAAAAACACGGTCAGCACGATCAGCATCAGGGCAATGCCGTCGATCCCAAGCGCCCAACTGAACCGCCCGAATATTTCCGCCCGTTCGGTGAATTGCCATTGCGGCCCGCCAATGTCGAAATTGGCCCACAGCCAGATGCCCAGCGCAAAATTGATCAAAGTTGCGGTCAACGCCGCCGCCCGCGCGCTGGCCGGGCTGAGCACCAGACAGGCCAGCGCCGCCACCAGCGGCACCAGCAGCATCGCCGACAATATCGGGAAATCGCTCATCGCGCCATCACCATCGCCCAGGTCGCCAGCGCCGCCAGTCCGATCAGCATGACAAAGGCATAGGATGCCAGAAAGCCCGATTGAAACCGGGCGGCCAGCCGGGTTCCGCCCTGAACCAGCGCGGCGGCGCCATCGGGACCAAAGCGGTCAATCACCGCCTCGTCGCCCCGTTTCCAGAACAACCGCCCCAGCGCAAAGGCCGGACGCACGAACAGCAGGTCATAGAGTTCATCGAAAAACCATTTGTTCGCGACAAAGCGGTGCAGCGCACCAAAGCTGGCCACGAACCGCGCGGGCAAATCGGGCTGGCGCAAATAGGCCAGCCACGCCCCGCCCAGCCCCAGCGCCATCACCGCAAATGGGGTCCATTTCACCCACAGCGGGACATTGTGCGCCGCCTCCATCAGCGCGGCGTCGAACATCAGGCTGCCACCCCAAAACGCGCCGCCATGGTCGGCGTCGATAAAGGCGTGGTGGAACACATAGCCCGCCGCAACCGCCCCCACCGTCAGCACGACCAGCGGCACCAGCATCGCCCAAGGGCTTTCGTGGGGGTGATAGCCCGCCGTGCCATCCGCCGCAGCAGCGTGATGCGGGCTGTCAT
>DAIUBZ010000315.1:0-2148 GCA_036846445.1 Sphingopyxis sp.
GTGTGCACCCGTGCCTCCAGCCGCTGGACGGTGGCGTAAAGCTCGTCCAGCAATTGCTCGTCATCCGGGCCGATGCTTTTGGCCTGCCGCCATTTGGTGATATAGTGAAAAATCAGCCATGGCAGCCCGACGAAGATCGACAGGATGGCAGTCAATGGAATCAACAGCTCGCCGTCCATAGCCTCAATCCTTCGCCAGCGCCGGGCGCTGCGCCGCTTTCAGCGCGGCCAGTTCGTCCGCCACCCGGTCAGCGGCCTGAAGCTCGGCAAATTCCTCCTCCAGCGACTTTTTGGCTCCCAGCGCCAGCGCGTCGGCCCGGCCTTCGGCATCGTCGACCCGGCGTTCAAGCACTTCGAACCGGGCAAAGGCATCCAGCACCCGGTCGCCATTGGTCATTTCGCGCAGGCGATAGCGATTTTCGGCGCTCTCCAGCCGGTTCTCCACACTGGTCTGGCGGGCCCGCGCTTCGCCAAGCTTGGTCTGCAATTTGGCGATATCCTGTTCATAGCTGGTCAGCGCATCGTCCAGCACCGCAATTTCGGCATTCAGCCGGTCAGCCATATCGGCGGCCTTCTGCTTTTCCATCAGCGCAGCAGTGGCCAGGTCCTCACGATTTTTCGCCAGCGCCAGCGCCGCCTTGTCACGCCAACTGTCCTGGAGACTGACCAGCTTGGCGACGTGGCGTTTCATTTCCTTTTGATCGGCGATGGTGCGGGCGGCGGATGCGCGCACCTCGACCAGCGTTTCGTTCATCTCGAAAATAATCTGGCGAATCATCTTCTCCGGATTTTCCGACCGGTCGAGCAGATCGGTCACATTGGCGGCGATGATGTCGCGGGTGCGGGAAAAAATACCCATATCTGTCACTCCAACTTGCGGCCCCCATGGGCTGCGGCTTGATAAAAAAGTGCCGGGGAAGATTGCGCCCCCCCCGGCACAAGTGGGGTCAGAACAGGATTCTGACCACCGGGGTAAAGGCGCCGGGAATGGCGGCAATATCGCTGGACTCCGCAGCCGGAGCGGCGGGTGTGGCGCTGGTGGCACCAATCATGGCCAGGCTGGCCAAAATCGCCGCAGCGGCACTGGCCCATGCGATGGCGGCGGCGCGGCGCGGACGGGCGGTGATGGACATGGCTTGGCTCCGGTTTGGCCAGCGCGGGGCTGGCAGCAGACGCGATTGGATTGGCGTCGCAGACTGCTTTGCAGAGTCCGTGCCAAATGAGAATATCGTGGGATTCAGCGGTTGTGCGGCATCGGACGGTGTTGGCAAGATGAATTATATTCCATTTATCAATATTTCGTGCCAATTATCGGCAATGCGTGACGATGTGCAATTCATTGGCCAGTCGGCGGCGTTTCAGGACGCGGTGGAGCAGGCGGCAGCGGCGGCGATGCTGGACCGGCCAGTGCTGGTGGTGGGCGAGCGCGGCACCGGCAAGGAGCTGGTGGCGGAACGGCTGCACCGCCTGTCGCCGCGCTGGGACAAGCCCTATGTCGTCATGAATTGCGCAGCGCTGCCGGAGACATTGATCGAGGCAGAGCTGTTTGGCCATGAGGCCGGGGCCTTCACCGGCGCGACCCGGGCGCGGGCCGGGCGGTTTGAGGAGGCGGACGGCGGCACGCTGTTTCTGGACGAGCTGGGCACATTGTCGCTGGGTGCCCAGGAGCGGTTGCTGCGCGCGGTGGAATATGGCGAATTGGCCCGGGTTGGCTCGTCACGCCCGTTGCGGGTGGATGTGCGGATTGTGGCGGCGACCAACGCCGATCTGCCCGCCATGGCGGCGGCGGACCGCTTTCGTGCTGACCTGCTCGACCGGCTGTCGTTCGAGGTGATCTCGCTGCCGCCGCTGCGGGTGCGCGAGGGGGATGTGGCGGAATTGGCCAACCATTTTGGCCGGCGCATGGCCGCCGAACTGGGCTGGCCGCACTGGCCCGGCTTTGCGGTGGGGGCGATGGCGGCGCTGGAGGCATATCCATGGCCCGGCAACGTCCGCGAGCTGCGCAATGTTGCCGAGCGGGCCGTATATCGGTGGGGCAGCGACCCGGCCCGCGCCGGAACCCCGGTGGGCGCCGTCAATTTCAATCCATTTGCAAGCGCGTGGCCCGCCGCAGGCGGGACCGGAAACGATAGCGCGTGGCCCGCCGCAG
>DAIUBZ010000316.1:0-2141 GCA_036846445.1 Sphingopyxis sp.
ATTGAGGGGGCGGCCTCGCCCGACGCGCTGGAGGCGCTGCGGGTTGCGGCGCTGGGCAAGGCGGGCAGCGTGTCGGCGCTCTTGAAGTCACTCGGCACAATGTCGCCGGACCAGCGGCAGGTCGAAGGGCCCAAAATCCACGCGCTGCGCGAGGCGGTGACCGCCGCGATTGCCGCGCGCAAGGCGGCGCTCGACGCAGCAGCCCTGGCAGCACAACTGGCGGCAGAGCAAGTGGACATGACCCTGCCGCCGCCGCCCCGGGCGGAGGGCAGCGTGCATCCGGTCGCGCAGGTGCTGGACGAACTGGCGGAAATTTTTGCCGATCTGGGCTTTGCCGTCGCCACCGGGCCGGAAATTGAGGATGATTGGCACAATTTCACCGCGCTGAATATTCCCGCCACCCATCCGGCGCGGGCGATGCACGACACATTTTATTTCCCCGATCAGGATGCCGATGGCCGGGCGATGCTGCTGCGCACCCACACCTCGCCGGTGCAAATCCGCACGATGATGCACCAGCCGCCGCCCATCCGCATCATCGCGCCGGGGCGGGTGTATCGCAGCGACAGCGACGCCACCCACACCCCGATGTTTCACCAGGTCGAGGGGCTGGTGATCGACCGGGGCATCCATATGGGCCATTTGAAATGGACGCTGGAAACCATGCTGAAGGCGTTTTTTGAACGCGACGACATCGTCCTGCGCCTGCGCCCCAGCTATTTTCCCTTCACCGAACCATCGGCAGAGGTCGATGTCGGCTATGCCCAGGAAGCGGGCCGCCGGGTGGTGGGCGGCGACGGCGATGCGCCCGGCCACGGCTGGATGGAATTGCTGGGCAGCGGCATGGTGAACCGGCGGGTGATCGCCAATTGCGGGCTGGACCCGGATGAGTGGCAGGGTTTTGCCTTTGGCGTGGGCGTCGACCGGCTGGCGATGCTGAAATATGGGATGGACGATTTGCGCGCATTTTTCGACGGCGACGTCCGCTGGCTGCGCCATTACGGCTTTGGCGCGCTGAACATCCCGACGCTGAGCGGCGGCGTGTCCGGCCGGGGAGTGGCGGCATGAAGTTCACCCTTGGCTGGCTGCGCGACCATCTGGACACCGCCGCCGATGCGGGTGCGGTGGCCGCCGCACTGAACCGGATTGGCCATGAAGTGGAGGGGGTGGAAAATCCCGCCGCGCGGCTGGCTGGCTTTGTCATCGCCCGGGTGCTGACCGCCGCCCCGCATCCCGGAGCCGACAAATTGCAGGTGCTGAGCGTCGATGACGGCAGCGGTGCGCCGGTTCAGGTGGTGTGCGGCGCGCCCAACGCCCGCGCCGGGCTGGTCGGGGTGTTCGGTCAGGCCGGGGCGGTGGTGCCCGCCAATGCCATGGTGTTGCGGGCCGCCGAAATTCGCGGGGTGGCGTCCAATGGCATGATGTGTTCATCGCGCGAGCTGGAACTGGGCGATGACCATGACGGCATCATCGAACTGGCCGATGATGCACCGGTTGGCACGGCATTTGCCGCTTTTGCCGGGATGGACGATCCGGTGATCGACGTGGCGATCACCCCCAATCGCCAGGATTGCATGGGGGTGCGCGGCATCGCCCGCGATCTGGCCGCCGCCGGGCTGGGGGTGCTGAAACCCCTGACCATCCCCGATATCCCCGGCGACGGCCCGTGCGCGGTGCCGGTGCGGACCGACGATCCTGATGGCTGCCCGGCATTTTATGCCCGCAGCATCAGCGGCGTGACCAACGGCCCCGCCCCGGCGTGGATGCAGCGGCGGCTGGCGGCGGTGGGCCAGCGGCCAATCTCGGCGCTGGTCGATATCACCAACTATGTCATGCTTGACCTTGGCCGCCCCAGCCATGTCTATGACTGCGCCCGGCTGTCCGGCGGGCTGACCGCGCGGGCGGCGGCGGCGGGCGAGGTGGTGACGGCGCTGAATGGCAAGGATTATGCCCTGACCCCGGCGATGACCGTGATCGCCGATGACAATATGGTCCACGACATTGCCGGGATCATGGGCGGCGCCCACAGCGGGTGCAGCGATGCCACCACCGACGTCGTGCTGGAGATCGCCTATTTCACCCCGGAGCGCATTGCCCTCACTGGACAGGCGCTGGGACTGACCAGCGATGCCCGCATCCGC
>DAIUBZ010000317.1:0-2134 GCA_036846445.1 Sphingopyxis sp.
AGCGGCTGGGCCGGGGCGGCGGCGCACCGTTGGTGGGCGGATCTGGAGCAAAACTGCCTCTATGTCTGGCGCGGCTGGTGGCGGCCCCGGCTGACTATCCTGCCGCTGGCCCATGTCCAAAGCGCTGATCTTGCCGCCGGGCCGGTGCTGCGCCACTGGCGCGCCGCTCGGCTGGTGCTGGGCGTCCCGGGGGGCAGCTATTTTGCCAGCCACGGGATTGACGCACTGCCAGAAGTCGCCGCCGCGCAATTGCGCGCGCACATCCTGGCGGCCCCCCGGGCGCGGCCATGACCAGCGAAGCTGCGCTGGGGATTGAGCGGTCCTTGACCGGCCAGCCGTGGCAGTGGCGGCGCAGCCCCGGCGGCCATGGCGGCGCGGGAACATGGGGCGGCGGCGCGGCCTCGCCCGATGCGCTGATCGACCAATTGCTGCTGACGCGCGGGGTCGCGCCCGATGATCTCGATCGGCACCGCTTGCCGACCCTGCGCGGGTTCATGCCCGATCCGTCCGGCTTTGCCGATATGGACAAGGCGGCGGCGCGGCTGGCCGCCGCGGTCGAGGCGGGCGAGCCAGTGACGATATTTGGCGATTATGATGTCGATGGCGCGACCTCGGCGGCGCTGCTGATCCGGCTGCTCCGCCAATTGGGGCTGAACCCCGCAGCCTATATCCCCGACCGGTTGATGGAAGGCTATGGCCCGTCCGGGGCGGCGCTGGTGAAAATTGGCGCGGGCGGCTGCCGCCTGGTGGTCACGGTGGATTGCGGGGCCCAGGCCTTTGCCGCCATCGACGCCGCCAACGCCGCCGGGATGGAGGTGATTGTGGTCGATCACCACCAATGTGCCACCACCCTGCCCGCCGCCTTTGCCATGGTGAACCCCAACCGGCTGGACGAGGCACCGGGCGCAGCGGCGCATGGCAATCTGGCGGCGGTGGGCGTCGCGTTCCTGCTCGCCGCCGCGCTGGTCCGCACCCTGCGCGGGCGCGGATTTTTTGCCGGGCGGGCCGAGCCTGGTCTGCTGGACCTGCTCGAACTGGTGGCGCTGGGCACGGTGGCCGATGTCGCGCAATTGACCGGGCTGAACCGCGCGCTGGTGGCGCAGGGGCTGAAGGTCATGGCCCGGCGCAGCAGCGTGGGTCTGGCGCAATTGATGGACATTGCCGGGCTGAACCACGCCCCACGCGCCAGCGATATGGGATTTCTGCTGGGACCGCGCATCAATGCCGGGGGCCGGGTGGGCGCGGCGGACCTGGGCGTGCGGCTGTTGACCACCGACGACGCGGGTGAAGCACGCGAAATCGCGCAGCAGCTCGACGTGCTGAATCACCAGCGCCGGGCGATTGAGGCCGAGGTGACGGATGCTGCCGTCGCGGCGGCGGACGCCTGTGCCAATGCCCCGGTGGCGGTGGTCAGTGGCGCGGGTTGGCACCCCGGGGTGATCGGCATTGTCGCCGGGCGGTTGAAGGAGCGGTTGAACCGCCCGGCCATCGTCATCGCGCTTGGCGATGACGGGGTGGGCAAGGGGTCGGGGCGGTCGATCACCGGGGTCGATCTGGGCGCGGCGATTCTGGCGGCCAAGGACCACGGCCTGCTGATCGCGGGCGGCGGCCATGCCATGGCGGCGGGGCTGACCGTGGCGGCGGATCAGGTCGATGCGCTGGCGATTTTCCTGAACGAGCGGCTGGCGGGGGCGGTGGCGCGGGCGGGCGGCGACCGGGCGCTGTTGATCGACGCGCTGCTGGCGCCGCGCGGCATTGCCCCGGCGTGGTGCGATGCGATTGCGGCGGCGGGACCATATGGCATGGGCTGGCCCGCCCCCCGGGTCGCCACCGGGCCAGTGCGGCTGGTGGAATGCAGCCGGGTGGGCAGCGACCATGTCCGGCTGGTGGCCAGCGGCGATGATGGCGGGCGGTTCAAGGGCATTGCGTTTCGCGCCGCCGACGCCCCGCTGGGTCAGGCATTGCTGCGGGCAGATCGCGGCCAGCGATTCTGGTTGGCGGGCCGGGCGAAGCGCGACGATTGGGGCGGGCGCGCCGCCGCCGAATTGCACGTCGATGACGCCGCCGCCGCCGATTAGCCCGCCCCCCAGCGCACCGCCCACGCTTGCCCCTTGACCCACCGCTTATGCCCGTC
>DAIUBZ010000318.1:0-2129 GCA_036846445.1 Sphingopyxis sp.
GTGGGCGATTTGCTGCGGATGTACAGCAAATATGCCGATGCCCGGGGCTGGCGCACCGAATTGGTCAGCACAAGCGAGGCCGAGGTCGGCGGCTATAAGGAGGCGATTCTGGCTGTCACCGGGGCCGGGGTGTTCGCCCATTTGAAGTTCGAAAGCGGCGTCCACCGGGTCCAGCGGGTGCCGGTGACCGAGAGCGGCGGGCGGATTCACACCAGCGCCGCCACCGTCGCGGTGCTGCCTGAGGCCGACGAGGTGGATGTGGCGATCGACGCCCGCGACCTGAAAATTGACGTTTACCGCGCATCCGGCGCGGGCGGCCAGCACGTCAATACCACCGACAGCGCGGTACGGATCACCCATTTGCCCAGCGGCATCGTTGTGACCTGTCAGGATGGCCGCAGCCAGCACAAGAATAAGGACAAGGCGATGCAGGTGCTGCGCGCCCGATTGTTCGATGGCCAGCGCGCCGCCCAGGCCGCCGCCGAGGCCAGCGCCCGCAAGGCGCAGGTCGGCAGCGGCGACCGGTCCCAGCGCATCCGCACCTATAATTTCCCGCAAGGCCGCGTGACCGACCACCGCATCAACCTGACCCTCCACCGGCTGCCCGAGATTTTGGAAGGGGCGATGGATGAGCTGATCGGCGCGCTGATGGCCGAGGATCAGGCCGAGCGATTGGCCGGAATGGGCGAATGACCCCCGGCCAATCTGGCCCGTCCCCGAATGTTGCGGCGGCGCTGGTGGCGGCGGCGGCACGGTTGGCGAGCGCCAGCACCGCCGCCAGCGACACCGCCCGGCTGGATGCGGAATATCTGCTGGCCCACACGCTGGGGGTGGATCGGGGGATGATGTTGCTGCGCGCGGGGGATTTTGCGGTGCCGCCGGAATATGCCGGGTTGGTGGCGCGGCGGGCGGCGGGCGAGCCGCTGGCCTATATCACCGGGTGGCAGGATTTCTGGACGGTCCGGCTGGCGGTCGGTCCCGGTGCGCTGATCCCGCGCAGCGACAGCGAAACCCTGCTGCGGGGCGCGCTCGACCAGTTGGGCGATGCTGGCCCGGCCCGGATCTTGGATTTGGGCACTGGGCCGGGCACGTTGTTGCTCGCGGCGCTGGACCAATGGCAAGGCGCGCGGGGCGTCGGCATCGATGCCAGCGATGTGGCGCTGGATTATGCCCGGACCAATGCGGCGGCGCTGGGGCTGACGGCGCGCTGCACCCTGGCGCGCGGCGATTGGCATGCGCCGGGCTGGGCCAGTGCGCTGGACGGGCGATTTGGGCTGATATTGGCGAATCCGCCCTATATTGCCACGGGCGATCCGGTGATGGCCGATGTGGTGGCACATGAACCGGCGAACGCGCTGTTCGCCGGGGATGACGGCCTTGATGATTATCGGGCGATTTTGCCTGCGCTGCCCGGCCTGTTGGCCCCCGCCGGGCTGGCGGTGGTGGAAATCGGCTGGCGGATGGCGGCGGCGGTGGCTGAACTCGCCGCGGCGGCGGGCCTGACCAGCCGGGTGTTGAAGGACCTGGCGGGACGGGACAGGGCGCTGGCCCTGCGTCATGATTATTCGCTTGGTTTTGGCGGATGATGCCGCTAGATCATGGAGATTGGTGATGCGCTGGCCGCGCGGGCTGCCGTTGGGCAGCCTTTTGTGCCCTGGCGTGTATTTCAGTCATTGCTGAGTTCGCCAGTGGGTGGACAGCCAGCTTGGCCGACAGCCCGGTGTCCGGGCCGGTGACAATCACCGCACCAATATCAGCATGGATTGTGACGCATATCTTGGCACCGCAGCACAGCAACAGGGACAATGGTTTAGCATGAATATCCGGCAGAACGGGCGCCGTCGTGGCCGCCCAAATCCCAGCGGTGGCCGCAGCAGTGGCGGCAGCGGCGGATATGACAATGGCAATCGCATCGACAATCGGGCGCGCGGCAATGCGCTGCAAATGATTGAAAAATATCGCAACATGGCCCGCGATGCCCAATTGTCCGGCGACCGGGTGCAAACCGAATATTATCTGCAATTCGCGGACCATTATTTCCGTGTCCACAGCGATTTTCTGGCCCGGCGTGAAGAAGGCCGACCCCAGGGTGATCGCGGCGGTGACCAGCGCCGCTTTGGTGGTGGCGA
>DAIUBZ010000319.1:0-2102 GCA_036846445.1 Sphingopyxis sp.
CAGCGTGGCTGGCCCGGCGGCGGCCAATCTGGTGGCGCCCGCCGCCGAATTGGCCCCGGCATGATCGCCGCGCCGCCGCCCGCGCTGACGCCCGCCCCGGGTGATCCGGTGCCCAGTGCGCCAGCCAGCGATGGCCCGCAGCCAGCGGATGGCGGGTTTGCCGCGCTGATCGTGCCGGGCGGCCCACCCGCTCCGCCGCCGCCGCCGTTGCTGGTGGTGCAGCCAACCCCACTGCCGGACCGCGCCGCCATGGCTGAGGTCAGCCAGCACAGCGCCGAGATGCCCGACCAAGAGGGCGCGCCCAGCCAGTCCGTCCCGCAAAATGGCGACGCCGAACCGGATTTGCCCAATGTCGGCGCCCCGCCGTCCCTGCCCGCCGCGATCGCGGCACCACCGCCGCCCCCGGGTGCCAGCGCGCTGGGCACTGGGGCTGGCCTGGCAACGCCGGACCGGCCGGCGGCGGTGTCCCAGCCGGCTGGCCCGACGGGCGCCGAGCCCGCGCCCGACCCGACTGTGGCGCGGGCGGCAGATGCGCCCGGCCCCGGCGCCGCGCCGCCGCCGGTGGCCAGCACCCCCGGCGCGAGTGCGAGCCCCGATCCGGCCCCGCCGCCGCCATCCACCCCGCTGCCCCCCGCGACATCATCCCCCGTTCCGTCAACCCCGGCGCCAGTCGCTGCCCCCGTCGCTGCCCCCGTCGCTGCCGCCCCGCCCCGGGCCGAGCCGGTCGTGCCCGCAGCGGCCAACCCCGGCGCCGCGCCGCAACCAGGCCAACCGGTGCCCGCCGCCGACCGACTGGTCGCCCATATCCGCCGCCATGCCGCCGAGGGGCAGGAGCGGTTCACGGTGCGGTTGGACCCGCCATTGGTCGGCGAGGTGCGAATCACGCTGGACTTCGCCGACACGGGCCGGGTGAATGCCCAGATTGTGGCGGCATCCGCCAGCGCGGCGGCGCTGCTGCGCAGCCATGGCGAGGCGATTGCCGCTGGCTTGCTGGACGCCGGCATTGCGCTCGACCGCCAAAGTCTGAGCTTTGGGCAAAATCCGCAATTTTCGGGATCGCACCACCCCGGTGCCGGTCCGTTTGGCCAGCGGGCGGGGATGCGGCGATTTGCCGCCCCTGCTGACGGCGGCGAGGCGGTGCATCTGCCGCCCGGGCTGGCTCGCACCGCCGGGCGCATCAATCTGCTCGCCTGACCCTCGCTCTACCCACGCTCTACCCAAAAGGACAATGCCCATGACCCAGCCGATCAGTGCCACCAGCGCCGCCAGCACCGCCGCAGCGACCGAGACTGCCGCGCCGAAAATCGCTGCCGATTTCGATATGTTTCTGAAATTGCTGACCGCCCAGATGCAATATCAGGACCCGCTCAGCCCGCTCGACACCACCCAATATACCCAGCAACTGGCCCAATTTTCGCAGGTCGAACAGGCAACTCAGCAAAACAGCCATTTGCGGGCGATCCGGGCCAGCATTGAAGCGCTGGGCGACCGATTGGCCGGGCTGGAGACCCCGGCGGTGCCAGAAAATAGCGGGTCTGACCCGGCGGGCAGCCCGCAATTGCCGCTATAATGAACTGACAGCAGCCAGGCTGGCAGCGGATTGGTCCCTGCGCGCCGCCTGGCCGCTGGCGCTGCGCCGGGCCTCGCCAGCCGATGCTGGTCCCGGCGGGCCAAATGGTTGGGGCCGGAACCCGCAAGGCGCGGCTTCCGGCCCCAATCACGGGCTGGCCCGCGCCGCAGTCAGTGGAGCATCGCGCGCCGCGTGCCAATCAGCCGGGCATGGGGGATCGCCAGCGCCAGTTCCGCCGCCAGCCGTTCCCACAAGCCAGCGGGCAGAACGCACAGCGCCCCGCTGGCCGGTTGCATCACCCGCACCGCCCAATCGTCGCCAAAATTGTCGTCGCCCGCCATGTCCAGCCGCGTGGACAGGGGGCCGTCAAATGCCTCTGGCGGCATTGCAAATGGCCCGCTGATTTGGGCCGAGCCAAGATAGGCCGCCAATATTTCCGCGCCATGCACGTCCAGTTCGACCATGGTGCCGCGCTGACCGGGCCGCTCCAGCGCCAGCCGCACCCCACCGGCAGTGGCCGCCAAGGTCAGCC
>DAIUBZ010000320.1:0-2085 GCA_036846445.1 Sphingopyxis sp.
GCTCCAACGCCTTTCAGCTCCAGCGGGCGCGCCAGGTGCCGGGAGGCACCCCGACCTGGGATTTGCTGCTGTCCTTTGCCGCCAGCGCCGATGATCCTATTTCGGGCGGGCGGCACAAGGTGATTGGCTCGCGCGCGCTGAACATCCCGCCGCAAACCAGCACCATCGCCAGCCATTTGCCCAAGGCGGTGGGCGCGGCATTTTCGCTGGGTATCGCCCGCCATATCGGCCTTGCCACCCGGCAATTGCCCGATGATTCGGTGGTGATCGCCAGCTTCGGCGACGCCTCGGCCAACCACAGCACGGCGCAGGGGGCATTTAACGCCGCTGGCTGGGCGGCCTATCAGGGCACGGCAATGCCGCTGATTTTCCTGTGCGAAGACAATGGCATCGGCATTTCGACCCGCACGCCGCAGGGGTGGATTGCGGCCCAGTTTGAACGGCGCGCCGGGCTGGATTATATCCGGGCATCGGGGCTGGATATTGCCGCCGCCTTTGCCGGCGCGCGCGCGGCGGCCGACGTGGCCCGGCGGCACAAACGGCCAGTGTTTCTGCACATGGACACGGTGCGGCTCTATGGCCATGCCGGGTCGGATGTTCAGGCGGTTTATCTGCCAAAATCTTTGATCGAGGCGGACGAGGCGCGCGATCCCTTGCTTTATGGCGCGGCGCTGATGGTGGCAGGCGGGCTGATGAACCCGGCGCAAATTGCCGCTACCTATCAGGATATTGGCGCGACCCTGGCGCGCCAGGCCGCCGATGCCGTCCAGCGTCCCAAATTGACCAGCCGCGCCGCCGTGCGCGCCGCACTGGTGCCGCCGCCGCAAAATCCGCCGCCCGCGCCGCCGCCGTCCGCTGCCCAGCGCGCCGCCCTGTTCGCCAGCGACGCAGCCCAGATGGACAAGCCCCAGCATATGGCCCGGCTGCTCAGCTGGGCGCTGGCGGATCTGATGCTGGCGCACGGCGAAATTGCGGTGATGGGTGAAGATGTCGGGCCAAAGGGCGGGGTGTATAATGTCACCGCCAAATTGCACGCCCGCTTTGGCCCGGCGCGGGTGATCAACACGCTGCTGGATGAACAGACGATTTTGGGGCTGGCCATCGGTATGGCGCACAACGGGTTTTTGGCGATGCCGGAAATTCAGTTTCTGGCCTATGTCCACAATGCCGAGGACCAGATCCGGGGCGAGGCCGCGACGCTCAGCTTTTTCTCCAATGGCCAATATGCCAACCCGATGGTGATCCGCATCGCCGGCCTTGGCTATCAAAAGGGGTTTGGCGGGCATTTTCACAATGACAACAGCTTGGGCGTGTTTCGCGACATTCCGGGGATTGTTTTGGCGGTGCCGTCCAATGGGGCGGATGCGGTGGCGATGCTGCGCGAATGCGTGCGGCTGGCCCGCGAGGAAGGCCGGGTGGTCGTGTTTGTCGAGCCGATTGCGCTGTACATGACCCGCGACCTCCATGCCCCCGGCGACGGCCTGATGGCCAGCACCTATGCCCCGCCCGGCGATGCCGCCCCGGTGCGGCTGGGCCAGCCCGGCGTGCACGGCGATGGCCGCGATATTGCCTTGGTCAGCTATGGCAATGGCGCATTTTTGGCGCGGCAGGCGGCGGCGGTGCTGGCGGATACCGGGGTGGCGGCGCGGGTGGTCGATGTGCGCTGGCTGGCCCCGATTGATGCTGATGCGCTGGCGGCGGCGGTGGGGGATGCGGCCCGGGTGCTGATTGTCGATGAATGCCGGGTCAGCGGCTCGCTGAGCGAGGGGCTGATGGCGCTGTGTGCCGAGCGGATGCCGGGCAAGCCCGCCGCGCGCATTGCCGCCGATGATTGCTTCATCCCGCTGGGCACGGCGGCCACCCTGCCGCTGGTATCACAGGGCGATATTGTCGCGGCGGCGCGGGCATTGGTGGAGCGGGGGGCATGACCGCGCGCGAGACCGCCGTCGTGATCGCGCCGGGGCGCGGCACCTATGGCAAGGCGCAATTGGGCAGCATCATCCGCCAGCATGGCGGCGACCCGGTGCGCGCGGGATGGCTGGCGCGCTTTGACGCGGCGCGGGCGGCGCGCAGCCAGCCGACGAT
>DAIUBZ010000321.1:0-2077 GCA_036846445.1 Sphingopyxis sp.
CGCCGAGGCCGCAATTGCGCTGCCCAATATCTATTTTGACGGGCGCGGCGTGCTGATCGAGGACAATGACGCGGGCCGGGCGATTGCGGAGAAAATGGCCCCCTTTGGCTATGGCTTCACCCCCATCAGCCTGCCGTCCAAGCTCAACGCCGTTGAGCCAGCGGGCGATGGCTGGCGCGGCGCGGCTGATCCGCGCAGCCCCGGCACCGCCGACACTGACGATGGCGCACCGCCACAGGCCTGACGCCGGCGCCCCGTTTGGAACGAAAGGACACCCCCCGATGATCCCGCGCGAGCCGCATCTGGAAGCGTTCACCAGCCTGACGCAAATGTTTTTTGCCCGCGCGGACAGCGGCGGTGATGCGCCATTTTTGTGGCACAAGGCCGACCGCGCGTGGCAGCCGACCAGTTGGCGGGCAGCGGCCGAGCAAGTGGCGGCGCTGGCGCACAATTTGCGCGAAATGGGCCTGGTTCCGGGCGATCGGGTGATGCTGGTCAGCGAGAATCGCCCGGAATGGTGCATCGCCGATCTGGGCATCATGGCGGCGGGCTGTGTGACCGTTCCGACCTATATCACCAACACCCAGCGCGACCATCAGCACATCTTGGACAACAGCGGCGCGCGGGCGGTCATCGTCTCCACCGCCAAATTGGCGCGCGATCTGATGCCCGCTGTCACCCGGTCAGAGGCGCGGGCGGTGATTACGATGGAGCCGCTGCGGGTGGGGCAACAGGGCGATGTCGCGATCCGCGACTGGGCGGCGATGGTCGGCGGCGGCGCGGCCCATCTGGCCGATGCGGTGGACCGGGCAGCGAGCGTCGCGCGCGGCGATCTGGCGTGCCTCATCTATACCAGCGGCACCGGCGGCGCGCCGCGCGGGGTGATGCAGCACCACGGCGCGATCCTGCACAATGCCGCGGGCGCGGCGGAGGTGATCGCCAATGATTTCGGGCTGGATGAGGAGGTGTTTCTGTCCTTCCTGCCGCTGTCCCACGCCTATGAGCACAGCGCGGGCCAGTTTTTCCCGATCATGGTCGGCGGTCAGATTTATTACAGCGAGGGGCTCGATAAATTGGTGTCCAATATCGAGGAGGTGCGGCCCACAATCATGGTGGTGGTGCCGCGTCTGTTCGAGGTGATCCGGGCGCGGATGATCAAATCGGTGGAAAAACAGGGCCGGGTGCCGCGCCTGTTGCTGGCTCAGGCGTTGCGGGTGGGGGCCAAGGATTATGCGGGCACCAAGGGGCTGTTTGACCGCCCGGTCGATGCCCTGTTGAATCGGCTGTTCCGGCCCAAGATCAAGGCCAAATTTGGCGGGCGGCTGAAGGCGCTGGTGTCGGGCGGGGCGCCGCTGAACCCCGAGATCGGCATATTTTTCCACAGCATTGGCCTCACCATGTTGCAAGGCTATGGCCAGACCGAGGCCGGGCCGATCATCAGTTGCAACCGGCCCCGGACAGGGCTGAAAATGGACACGGTCGGCCCGCCGCTGATGAACACCGAGGTGCGAATCGCCGCCGATGGCGAGATTTGCGTGCGCGGCGAGCTGGTGATGCACGGATATTGGCGCAACCCTGAGGAAACCGCCCGGGTGCTTGCGCCGGATGCGGCGGATCCCGCCGCCGGACCGTGGCTGCTGACCGGCGATATTGGCCATATTGATGCCGCCGGACGCATCGTCATCACCGACCGCAAAAAGGATCTGATCGTCAACGACAAGGGCGACAATGTCGCACCGCAGCGGGTCGAGGGGATGCTGACGCTGGAGCCGGAGATTTTGCAGGCCATGGTCTATGGTGACAAGCGCCCACATCTGGTGGCGGTGGTGGTGCCCGATCCGGAATGGATGGCGGAATGGGCGGCGGCGCAGGGATTGCCGGCTGACTATGCCCGGCTGCGCGAGCATGACCGGTTCCGCAGCGCCGTGCGCGCGGCGGTGGACCGGGTGAATGCCCAATTGTCGGTGATCGAAAAGGTCAAGAAAATCACCCTGGCTGACGAGCCGTTCACGATTGAAAATGAACAAATGACCCCGTCGATGAAAATCCGCCGTCATGTGCTGCGCAGCGTCTATGC
>DAIUBZ010000322.1:0-2073 GCA_036846445.1 Sphingopyxis sp.
TCGGTGAAAACCGTGTCGCGGGTGCTGAACAAACACCGCTATGTCAATGCCGACACCCGGGCGCGGGTGGAGGCGGCGGTCCAGCAACTGGGCTTTCGCCCCAGCATCGCCGCCCGGGCGCTGGCGGGCACGCGGTCGGGCCAAATCGCCCTGCTGTATGACAATCACAGCCCGCATTATATCCACCAGGTCCAGGCCGGGGCGTGGCGCCGGTGCCAAACGGCGGGCATTCGCCTGCTCGCTCAGCCGGTTGATGTTGGCGACCCGCTGGTGGGCGACATGGTCCACGGGCTGATTGCGGAAACCCATGTCGATGGCATCATATTGTCGTCGCCGGTCACCGATTGCCCGGCCGTGCTGGCGGCGCTGGAGGCGCGCGGGCTGAACTTTGTCCGGATATCCCCCGGCACCAACCATGCGCTGACCTCGTCCGTCTATATGGATGATGCCCAGGCGGCGGACGACATGACCAGCCATCTGCTGAATCTGGGCCACCGCCGGATTGGCTTTGTCATCGGCCACCCCAACCATATGGCCAGCAACGAACGTCTGTTCGGCTATCGCCGGGCGCTGGACCGCGCCGGGGTGGATTATGAACCCACGCTGGTGCGCCCCGGCACCTTTGATTTTGACAGCGGGCTGGCCGCCGGTCGCGCTCTGCTGGCGCTGCCGCTCGCCCCCACCGCCATTTTTGCCAGCAATGATGATATGGCCGCCGGGGTGTTGACGGCGGCGCACCGGGCCGGGGTTTCCGTGCCGGATACCCTGTCGGTCGCTGGCTTTGACGACACCACTTTGGCGCGGATGGTGTGGCCGCCGCTCACAACCATCCGCCAGCCGGTGCTGGACTTGGCCTTCACCGCCGCCGATTTGCTGTTGCGCGGCGCAGGGGTTATTGAGCATCTGCGCTTGCCCCATGATCTGGTGGTGCGCGATTCCACCGCGCCGCCGCCGGTTTGATATGTCGCCGCTGATCTTGTGACCCCTGACCCAAAGGACCCGCCCGTGCCAACTTCCGCCTTTCCGCCGCTTGCCGACCAACTGCTGCCCGCGCCCCAGCCGCGCCATCTCGGCCGGGGCGGGCCGAAAGTGTCGCCGCTGGCGTGGGGCATGTGGCGCTTTGCCGGCAACAGCGAGGCGGAGGCCCAGGCGCTGATCGAGGCAGCCTTGGCGGCGGGCATCACCCTGTTCGACACGGCGGATATTTACGGCTTTGGCAGCGAAGGCTTTGGTGCGGCAGAGGCGCTGCTGGGCCGGGTGCTGGCGGCGGCGCCCGGCCTGCGCGCCCAGATGGTGCTGGCCAGCAAGGGCGGCATCACCCCGCCCACCCCCTATGACAGCAGCCCGGCGTGGATTGAGGCGGCGGCGGAGGCGTCGCTGCGGCGGCTGGGCGTGGACCATATCGAGCTGTGGCAGGTCCACCGCCCCGATATTTTAACTCACCCTCAGGAATTGGCCCGGTCGCTGGAAAATCTGGTGGGCAGCGGCAAGGTGGGGCGGATTGGCGTGTCCAACTTCACCGCCGCGCAAATTGACGCGTTGGCCCATTTTGTGACCATCCCGCTGGCGACGACTCAGCCGGAGTTTTCGCCGCTGTGTCTGGATGTGATCGAGGGCGGTCAATTGGATCAGGCGATGCGGCTGGGGCTGGCGGTGCTGGCCTGGTCGCCGCTGGGCGGCGGGCGGATTGCTGCCCCCGCCACCCCGCGCGAACAGGCGGTGGCGGCGGCGCTGGATGTGGTCGCCAGCCGCCACAATGTCTCGCGCACCGTGGCCGCGTTCGGCTGGGTCATGGCCCACCCGGCGGGCGCCATCCCGATTGTCGGCAGCCAGAATGCTGCCCGCATCAGCGAAGCCGCCAGCGCCGCCGCGCTGCGCTGGACCCGGGCCGAATGGTATGCGGTGCTGGTCGCCGCCCGGGGGGAGCAACTGCCATGACCGATCACCTGCCGCCTTGCGAAGTCAGCTGGTTTTCGGCGCTGTGCGACGATGATTATGAATTTCTGGGCGTGCCCGATCCGGCGCTGGCGTCCAGCTTTGACCATTGCCGCAACATTGTCCTGACCGCTGACA
>DAIUBZ010000323.1:0-2072 GCA_036846445.1 Sphingopyxis sp.
GCCACCATGCCGCCGCGCGGCAACAGGGCGCGGCGCACCGGCATATGTTCATACCATGCCTGCATCGCCGCCTGTTTGCGCAGCATGAACACCTCCGGCGCCACCGGTTCGCGGGTGTCGTTCGGGTCGCGGGTCCAGTCGTCATTGTCGGAGACCCAATTGTTGCGGATTTCATGATCGTCATAGCTGGAGAGGAACACCTGGCGCGAACGTGCCGCCTGAAGGTCGATGTCGCCGATCTGCTGGGCATAGGCCATGCGGAAATCATGAACGTCAATCAGCCCGCGAATGCCGCTGCGCCGCACCGGTTCAATCGGTAGACCGCCATCAAACTGATATTCCACGCTATATTCATAGATGAAGTCGCCATAATGGTAGACGAAGTTCAAATCCTCGCGCGCCAGATGGCGATAGGCGCCGAAAAACCCGGCTTCATAATGGTGGCAGCCGCATACGCCAAAGCGCAACTGCGCCGCTGCGCTGCCCGGCGCGGGCAGGGTGCGGGCGGTGCCGCGCAGGCTGCGCTCACCGCCTGCGGTAAAGCGGTAAAAATAGGGGCGATCCGGGGCCAGCCCCGCCACCTCGACATGGACGGCATGGGCCAGTTCCGGGCGGGCCAGCACCGTGCCCGTGCGCACATCGCGGGTGAAACCGGGATCGCTCGCCACCTCCCACTCCACCGCCACCGTATCGCGGGGCATTCCCCCGCCCGGGGCCATGGGCTGGGGCGCCAGCCGGGTCCAGATCACAAAGCCGTCGCTGGCCGGATCGCCCGCCGCCACGCCAAGGGTGAAGGGATAGTCCCGAAAAATCGTCTGCGCCCGCAGCATGGCCGGAGCCCCGGCAGCGGCAACGCCAGCGCCAGCCGAAAGGGTGAGGAAATTCCGGCGGCCGATCATGCGCTTTCTCCCACTGTGGATAGCAGCAACCTGCCGCGTTTATATGGCATAACCATGGCAGGGCGGGATGGTTCAACTGTGCAGGAAATGCATCACATCGCCGTCCTGCACCACATAGGCCTTGCCCTCAGCCCGCAGCTTCCCGGCTTCCCGCGCCTTGGCCTCGCCGCCGAGCGCGACAAAATCGGCAAAAGCGACGGTTTCGGCGCGGATAAAGCCCTTTTGAAAATCGCTGTGAATCGCGCCCGCCGCCTCCGGCGCCGTCGCCCCTTGGTTGACCGTCCAAGCCCGCGCCTCCTTGGGCCCCACGGTGAAAAATGTCAGCAGTTTGAGCAGCGCATAGCCCGCGCGGATCACCCGGGCCAACCCGGCCTCGTCCAATCCCAGCTCACTTAAGAATTCGGTCCGGTCAGCAGGCGGCATGGTGGCAATCTCGGCCTCAATCGCGGCGGACACCACCACCGCCTCCGCCCCTTCCGCCGCGGCGCGGGCGATCACCCGCGCACTGAGGTCATTGCCGGTCGCGGCGCTGGCTTCCTCGACGTTGCAGACATAGAGCACTGGCTTGCTGGTCAGCAGTTGCGCCTGCGCCAAAATCAGCGCCTCATCCTCGCCTTGCACCTCGGTCAGGCGCGCTGGCTTGCCCTCGCGCAGCAAATCGAGCGTCCGGCCCAGCACGGCGGCGGCGGCCTTGGCCTCCTTGTCGCCGCCATTGCCCTTTTTGACCAGTGCGGGCACCCGGCGCTCCAGACTGTCGAGGTCGGACAGCAGCAATTCGGTATCAACCGTCTCGGCATCCGCAATCGGGTCAATCCGGTCATCGACATGCTGAATATCGCCATCCTCAAAACAGCGCAGCACATGGACAATCGCATCCACCTCGCGGATATTGCCCAAAAATTGATTGCCCAACCCCTCGCCCTTGGACGCGCCGCGCACCAGCCCGGCGATATCGACAAAGGCCAATTGGGTGGGGATGATTTTCGCGCTGCCCGCAATCGCCGCCAATTGGTCCAGCCGCGCATCGGGCACGGCCACATTGCCGACATTTGGCTCGATAGTGCAGAACGGATAATTGGCCGCCTGCGCCGCCTGTGTCTCGGTCAGCGCATTGAACAGCGTCGATTTGCCAACATTGGGCAAGCCGACAATACCGCATTTGAAACCCATGGT
>DAIUBZ010000324.1:0-2053 GCA_036846445.1 Sphingopyxis sp.
GGGGATGGCCAGCCGGTATATTTGCGCCACTGGCACCTGGTCCTTGACCAACAGCGCCACCTGTTTCTGGCCATTGGCCGCGACCGTCACCGCCTCTGGCACCCGATAGAGTTTCAGATCGCCCAGATTCTCAAGCTCGGCGACCATCGCGGGGGCGCTGAGCCGCGCGCCGGTCACCACAATCGAATCGGCCATCATCGCCGCGGGGGCGGCCATCATCGGCGGCGGCGGCGCGGGCACCGCCTTGAACATCTGTGCTGATGCAACCGGGAAACAGCGGATTTCCAGTTCCGGCACAGCGGGGGCCGTGCCCAGCCCCTGATAATCGCTGGTCACATTCACCGTGCCCGCCAATGCGTTCAGCCGCGCATCGGCCAGCGACACGCGGTTGCTGTTCGCCACGGTCATCCACGCCAGCAGATCAAGGGTGCGGCCATCATCGGCCAGTTCCGCAACATAATGGGCCGTCCAATCGAAGCCGATGGCCAAATAGGTCAGCGTCACCGTCGCGGTGGCCGCCGCCGGGCTGTCGGTCGTCACCGCCAGCGTGGGGCGCGCCGACAAGCCCGCTGGCACCCCGTTGAAGCCCAGCGCGTCATCGGCATTGCTGCACTGAAACGCCGAAAAACCGCTTGCCGTTTCCAGCACCAGCGCCCCGGCGGACGAGGACCGGACAATTGCGCTCTGTTCGCTGACCGCGCCGGTGACCGGGTCGGTCCGCCGCAGCGTCACCCGGTTGCCCAATGTGCCGTCGATCAGCGCGCTGGGCGACAGGATCGCGGCGTCGCGGTTTTTCTGAACCGTGCCGCCGGGCAGGCCGGTGACAATCGCGCTGACCGCGATGATGCCGTCCGCCACCCCCTCAAACCGCACATCGGCGCGCCCGGCGGGCAGGGCGATCGTGCGCGTCTCGCTGATCAGAGCAAAGCCGGAAAGATCATTCAGGTCCAGCGCCGCAGCACCGCCCCGGTTCGGATCGCGGTAAATGCTGACCGCCACCCGGTCGGGTGCCGCTGACGTGACGATTTGCGGCGGATCGGCTGCCCCGGCGGGCGGCGCCATCGCCAGCAGCGCCATGGCGATGGCGGCCAGCCGGGCAATCACCGCGCGCACCGCCGCGCCATCAATAGCGGGTTTCGAATGTCGCGGTGACGGTGATGCTGCCGTTCGCAGGCACCGTCACCTGCCACCGCGCGCCGTCGCTTGACATCCGCTGGGACGGCTGGCTTTCGGCGGTGATCCGCGTGTCAGTCCAGCCCCAGTCCAGCCCGCGCTGGGTCAGATCCACCGCCGCCGCTTCGCCCCGGGCGTTGGTCAGCACATATTTCATCGCGGTGCGCCAGCGATTGCTGCTCAGCCGTTCGCGCGATTCCACCGTCGGCTGGACCTTCACATCAAAGGCATCGCCGGTTTTCAGGGCCAATTCGCTGCCCATCGGGGTGTGGCCGATCTGGTTTTCGCCGATAAATTGCGGGTCGCCGCGCAAGTCGCGCTGGTAAAAGCGCACGGTTCCGGCGGGCAGCGCATCGCCCAGACCGCCATTGGCGCTGGAGGAAAAGCTGATGACGCTGGCAGCGCTTTGGGCCTCACTGGAGCTGGCCAGCCAATTCACGCGATAGGCATAGTTTTTGCGCGCCGGCACCTTTTGCGCATCCAGAAAGGCCACCTGCTTGGTCTGGGCATTGGCAATAGTGGTCCGTTCGGCGAGCGGATAAAGGTAGAAATCGCCTAACCGCTCGCGCCCGGCGGTCTCGGTGCCGGGGCGGACCAGCGTACCGCGCTGGCCACGGCGGGCCGGCCTGCTGTTCGGTGATCCCGCGACCAACAGGGTGCGGGCGCTGGTGAAAGTCGTGCCGGTGTTGTTGGTCAGCGTCACCCACCCCTGCACATCCACCGTCCCCGCGCGTTCATCAAATTGGGCGACATAATCGGCGACCCAGCCCAGCCCACCGGTCAGATAGGACAGGCTGGCCGGCCTGCGCCCGCCCCGCTGCGCCTGCAACGTCACCGACAATGTGGGTTTCGCCCGCAAATTCGGCGGTAGCCGGTCAAA
>DAIUBZ010000325.1:0-2049 GCA_036846445.1 Sphingopyxis sp.
GCGGGCAGGCCCGTGGTGGCATTCACCCCCGGCGCGCGGGTGTGGACATAGGACAGATTGTCCTTGGTCCAGCGCAGCCCGCCGGTCAGCTTCACCCGTTCGGCCAACGTCACTGTGGCTTGCCCGAACAGCGCGAAATTCTCGACATCCACCGCGCTGACCGACGTGGCGGTGGGGAACAGCGTGTTCACCGCATCCGCCGTATTGCACGGCTGGCCCCCCGTGGTGGCGCTGACCGGCAGGGTGGACGAGGCACAGGTGATGTTGCGCCGGGTAAACAATTGGCTGTTGTCCGACCGCCAGTAAAATCCGCCAAGCTGATAGGTGAAATCTTTGCCCTGATCCGACGCCAGCCGGACCTCCAGCGAGCTTTGCGTGGTTTCGACCAGCCCTTCATCGTGCAACTGGGCGGTGCCGACCAGCGCGCGGGGCAAAAAGTCCCCTTCGCGAAATTCGGTATTTTCCCAGGCGCGATAGCCGCCAATGAGCGTCAGCGTGTGATCGTCCAGCACCTCAAAATCACCCTGAGCGGTCAGGCTCCACTGGGTGTCCAGCGTCCGGGTGGTCAGATTGTGGTTCACGAACCGCTGGTCTTTGCCGATCGCAGTGGTGGTGCCGGGGATCACGCCCGCGCCCAGCCCTTGTTCCCGGTCCAGCACCGCGCCGCGCGAAATGCCCGTCACCTCGGCACAGCAATCATCATCGGCGCGGAAATAATCGGCGATCAGGCGGATGTCGGCGCCATCGCCGACTTCCCAATCGACGATGCCGCGCACGCCATAATGTTCATAGCCGTTGATTTTGCTGTTGTTGAACACATTGGTGATGTTGCCGTCGAACGTGCTGTAAAATCCGGTCAGGCGGGCGGTCAGCCCTTCGCCCAGCGGCCCGGCGATGCTCAATTTGGCGCGATATTCATCGCCCTCAAACGCGCCAAGGTTCAATTCGCCCTCAAAATCGTCGCTGCCGCCCTTGGATACGATATTCACCAGGCCCGCGGACGCGTTTTTGCCAAACAATGTGCCCTGCGGCCCGCGCAGCACCTCCAGTCGGTCGATATCCACCAGATCGGCAAAGGCCTGACCCGACCGCGACAGGACGATGCCGTCCACCACCGTGGACACGCTGGGCTCGGCCGCGACCGAGAAAGTGATCGTGCCGACGCCGCGCAGGAACACCGCGCTGTTGGCGCTGGTCGTGCCCTTGCGGAAGGTCACGGACGGCACCAGCTCGCCGATATTCTCCAGCCCGGTGATCCCGGCATTCTCCAGCGCCTCACCGCTGACCGCCGACACGGCGATCGGCACATCCTGCAACCGCTGCTCAACCTTTTGCGCGGTGACGACAATGTCGGCCACCTGCGCCGCCGCCGGCCCGGCCCAGGCCAGAGCGCCGAGCGAAACGCCCAGCGCCGCCGCACGGGCCGCGCCGCCGGACCAGCGCCGGGCAGGCTGCGCCGCGACGTCTGTCGCCACCGTCGCTTCTGTCACCGTTGTCATGCTTGTGCCGCCGCTTGCGGCGACGATTGCCGATTTGGTCATCATTGCTGTTCCCTCTCCAATGTGGCTATCATTATGTTTTGCTTGCATAAATCGGGTTTCGCCCGAATTAGCGACGCCAAATCATCGGGGATAATCGGTCCGCTGTCAATCTTGCCCACCGCGATTTTCCGTGTATTGTGTCATCGTTGTCACACCTGCATCGGCGGCGCGGGGCAAACAAATGGGTGAATGGCGGAGCGATGATCGCGCAGCAGGATAATTTGGCCGACCATCGCCCCGGCGCGGCGCTGGTCTGGCACGACCGGGCGGGCGGCAGCGCGGTGCGGGCGGCTGGCCTCGACCATGATCTGCTGCGGCTTGGGGCTGATGCGCCCGCGCTGACCCTGGGGCGCGGCACGGCGGATGTCGTGATGGTGCGCGGCAATTTTGCCCTGACCGACCGGGGCGATGCAGCCGTGGCGCTGGGGCATGTCATGGCCGATCCTGGCGATCCCGCGGCGCGGTTGTTGGCGGCGGCGCCCGGCGCGGCGCCGCTGCTGCGGCTGAC
>DAIUBZ010000326.1:0-2040 GCA_036846445.1 Sphingopyxis sp.
CGATTGCCGAGGGCCGGGTGTGGGCCGGGGGCACGGCGCAGCAATTGGGGCTGGTCGACCAGTTCGGCGGGCTGAACGACGCCATCGCCCATGCCGCCAAATTGGCGAAGGTCGAGGGCGCGACCTATCCGCTGTATTTTGAATCCTCGCTCGATCCAGTGGCGGCGCTGATCGCCAGCCTGACCGGCGGCCGGGCGGCGGCCGACCGCCCGCGCGGGCTGGTCGGCCTGACCGGCACCCGCCAATTGCAGATGCAGGCCCAGATCGCCCGCGACCTGCGCTGGCTGACCCGGGCCAGTTCGGTTCAGGCGAGCTGTCTGGAATGCCGCAGCCATTTGCCAATGGCCAATGCGGCGCGGGCGGATATGGGCGCGGGGTGGCTGGCGCGGCTGGCGGCGGGTGCGCCCGGCTAGAGCGATTTCCAGTCAGATGGCATCATCTGACGGCTCGGAAATCGCGGCAACGTAAGGGGTTAGAGCGCTCGACCTGATTCAATCAGGTCGAAATGCGCTCTAAGCCGCGCTGCGATAGGCCGGGATCGCCAGATTGTAGCGGATGGCGGCGGCGCGCAGCCCAAAGCCTGCGCTGGCGGCGATGACCCCGGCGGCCAATTCACCGACGCCGAGCCACATCAGCCCGGTGAAGCTGACCACCGCCAATGCCGCCGCCGTCACATATAATTCGCGGCGCAGGATGATCGACGGCACCCCGGCCAACAGGTCGCGGATCACCCCGCCGACGCACGCGGTAATCACCCCCATCAACATGGCGGGAACCGGCGGCACCCCAAAGCTGAGCGCCTTGGCGGTGCCGAACACGGCATAGCCCGCCAGCCCGACCGCATCGGCCCACAACAGCATATCGCCGCGCCACCAGCGTTCGGGCGTCACCCAGACAAAGCCCGCCATGACCAGACACACCAGCGCCACCCAGCCGTCCTGAACCCAGAACACCGGCGCGCCAATCAGCAGATCGCGGACACTGCCGCCGCCCACCCCGGTGACCAGCGCAAAAAACGCCGCCGTGACCAGCGTGTGCCGCCCCTGCACCGCCGCCAGCGCGCCCGACAGCGAGAACACGGCAATGCCGACGGCGTCCAGTGCGTCAAGCGCGGGCAACAGCGCGGCGCTGTCAATCATGACGGCCTACCAGCAATAGCGGACAGCCTGCTGATTCTCGGCGCGCGCTGCCATCAGCTGGGCAGCATAGGCCGGGTCAGCGAGCTGGTCCCGTTCCATCTTCATCAGGATCCGGTTGGCCTCTACCGCCGCTGCAATCAACCCCGCCCGGTCGCTGGTTTTCGCCGGGGCCTGCGGGTCGAGCAACAGCGCATAGGGCGAGGCCGCCACCCACTCAAACGCCCGCGCCCGCTGCGCCTGCTGATTGGCGATGTCGCAAAAGGCATAACCATTGTGAATTGGCCCGGCGAGCTGGCGAAATGCGATCATCGCCGCAGTATATTCAGCCCCGGCACCGCCCATGCCCGGGCGGCCATAGCCGGTCAGCACCGCGCGCATCTGGGTGAACCGGTCGGTGGCGGCATAAAACCAGAACAGCCCATCGTCGCGATCGCCAATATCATAAAGCCGCGCCGCCAATATCATCAGCGTGATCGGTGACACATCGCGCCCATCGGCCAGCACGGCGGTGTGCACCGCCCGGATCGCGGCTGGGTCATCCCCCCGCAACGCCGCGTCAAACCGGCGATCGGTCTCGACCCGCCGGTCGCGCGCGCTGGCCGCTGCCTGATAATAGGGCGTCACATAAATATCGACAGAGCGCACCGGCGCTGGCGCTGGCGCTGCTGCCATGGTGCCGCTGGCCGCCAGCACCGCCCCGGTCACCATAATGCCCAGCCGGATTGTCCGGACCATATCCTCCCGTCCTCCCGGCGGCTGACCGGCCGTGGCCGGGGCCGCGCTCACATATGGATCGGCTTGCCCGTCACCGCCATCGCTGCCTCTTTCAGCGCCTCGGCATGCGTCGGGTGGGCGTGGCTGGTATAGGCGATGTCCTCTGACGTGCCGCCAAATTCCATCA
>DAIUBZ010000327.1:0-2024 GCA_036846445.1 Sphingopyxis sp.
GAACTGACGGTGGTGGCTGAGCCCGCCGCCCCTCCCGCCACAACCACTGTCGCAGCGCCGAGGTGAGGTTGGGCGCCGGGTCGCTGGTCAGCCGCGCCACATCAATCTGGGCAATCAGCGCATTGACCGGCAGGGCGCGCGCCGCCGCCGCCGCCGCCAGCGCGTCCCAGAACATCGGCTCCAGGCTGATCGAGGTGGCGTGGCCAGCGATGGTCACGCTGCGCTTGACCGGGGGGTGAAGGCCGCCCGGCGTCAATACATATGCTGCCCGCCGTTGATCGACAGGGTCGATCCGGTCACAAAACCCGCGTCATCGGCACATAAAAAGGCGACGGCGCGGGCGATTTCCTGGGCCTGGCCCAGCCGCCCGACCGGGATTTTGGCGACGATTTTCTCCAGCACCGGCGCGGGGACCGCCGCCACCATGTCGGTGTCGATATAGCCCGGCGCAATGGCATTGACGGTCACGCCCTTTTTCGCGCCTTCCTGAGCCAATGCCTTGGTAAAGCCGTGGATGCCCGATTTGGCGGCAGCATAATTGACCTGACCATATTGGCCCGCCTGGCCATTGATCGACCCGATGTTGACGATCCGGCCCCAGCCGCGCTGGGCCATGCCGGGAAAACAGGCCTTGGCCATGTTGAAACAGCCGCCCAGATTCACCCGCATGACATCGTCCCAATCGCCATAGGTCATGCGGGCCAGCGTGCCGTCGCGGGTGATGCCGGCATTGTTGACGACAATATCGACCGGCCCAAGCTCCGCCGCCACCCGGGCGCACCCGTCCAGACAGGCCTGATGATCGCCAACGTCCCACTTATAGGCAGCAATGCCGGTGCGCTGGGTAAAGGCGGCGGCCTTTTCATCATTGCCGGCGTAATTGGCGGCGACGGTGATACCCATGTCGGCCAGCGCCAGGCTGATGGCCTCGCCGATGCCCCGGCTGCCCCCGGTGACGATTGCGATACGCGGTGTTGCGGTCATACGATACTCTCCCTGTTTTGGGAGGGCTTAACTGGCCAGTTCAACCTGTGCAAGCGGGGGGGTTGCGGCAGCGCGCATCGCCGCCACCGCATCCGCCACCCACAGCGGCGCGGCGGGGTCGTGGCGGGTCAGCGGCAGGGTGCGGCGGGTCAGCCCGCCGTCCTGGGCAATCAGTGCCATCCACTCAATCTGGGCCAGCGCCTCGACCACGGCGGCCATATCCTCTGCATCCAGCACGCGCACCGCCGCCGCCTCGCGCACCGCCGCCACCACATCGGCGGCCTGGTCGCGAGCGGCGCTGTTGATCGCAGCGGCCACGGTGATGGCGCAACCAGCGGCGGCATCATCGGCGGCGATCAATTGGTCCGGCCATGGCTGGGTCAGCGCGTGGTCAAGCGCGCCCAGCAGCGCCGCCAGTTCCGCCGGGCTGGCGGGGCGACAGGCGGGGTCGGTAAGGTCGATTGCGGCGGGCGCGCTATCGCCTCCGGCGGGCGGTGCGGGCGGCGGTGCCGCCTCCGCCTCTTCCTGTCTTGCCACCGGCAGCGGCACCTCAAGCGCCACCCCGGCGATCCCGGCGACCGCCGCCACCTCGGCCGCCTCCGGCTGGGCAGGCGGGCGGGCGCCAATGCGGGCCAGCCGGCTGCTCGGCACGGGTTCGGCGCTGGCGGCGTCGGCTGCCCTGGCCGCAGCCTTGGCATCGGCGCGGTCCGGCCAGTCGCCAATGCGGTTCAGCGGCGCGGCATTTGCCCGCCGCACTGCCACGGCCCGCCGCGCGGCGCTGGCGGTCATCAGCGCCCATGCAACCAGCGGCAGCACCAGCATGGCGGCCACCCCCACCACGACCCCGCTGCCAATTTGTCCGATTATGTCGCCCATTATCGCTCCTGCCGCACCATCGGCACGACGGGTTTAGCGGCGACAGCTTGCCAAAATCTTACCCCGCGCTGATGGGCAACCAGCCGCCAAGTTCGCGGCGCACCAGCGTCTCCACCATGTCCATCCCGGCCTCACCCGCGTTCAGACAGGGCAGATAAGCAAAA
>DAIUBZ010000328.1:0-2024 GCA_036846445.1 Sphingopyxis sp.
CGAGCGCCGCTATCCGGGAGCACGCGGCTGGATTGAGGCGGCAATCGCGGGGTGACCCCGGGGTTGCTGCCCGGCGCGGCGCATCAGGGGCTCCACACCCGCACCCAATCCACCTCCATCGCCAGTTCGCCGCGCGCAATCGCATCGGCGGTCGCCTGGGGCATGCCAAAATATGGCGCGGCAATGCCGTTGACTGCGCGGGGATAATCGCCGCCCAAGGCAAAATTGAGGATCAGATATTGCGCCCGGTCAAACCGCCATGGGCCAAAGCGTTCAACATCGGCGCGGGTGACGCGATAGATTTGCCGATCATCGACAAAAAATGTCACACTGTCCGGCGCGCGCACCACGGCATATTCGTGCCAATCCGCCGCACTGGCCCCCGCCGGAAAATCCTGGCGCGCCGCCAGCGGCGTGTTGCCGGAATAGCCGGGACCGTGCAACGCCACCGAGGTCCAGCCCGCCACCCCGACATATTCCATAATGTCGATTTCCCCGGCATCAGGCCATTGGCCATAGCCCAGCAGCCAAAATGCCGGCCAAACCCCGGCGGCATCGGGCATGCGGATACGCGCGGCAATCCGGCCATAGCTGACATCGAATTTGCCCGCGGTATTGATCCGGCCCGACACAAAATCAGTCACCCGTCCGGTCGGCGTGACCGTGCGCGGGCGCAATACCGGCGTCAGCCGCAACACCCCGCCGTCCGCCCCGGCGGCAGTGGCAAAGCTGATCGTCGCAGGCTCATCGACATAGGCCTGAAGCTCATTGTTCACCCAGAATGCCGGACCCTCGACATTCCATTTCGCCCGATCCAGCACCCCGGCGTTGAACTCATCGGCAAAGATCAACGTGCCGGACGGCGGCGGGCTGGGCGTGGGTGTGGGTGTGGGGGCTGGCGTGGGGGCAGGGGTTGGCCCGGGCGCAGGAGCGGGCAACACGACCACGGCCCCGCCGCCGTCATCCGACCCGCCGCCCCCGCAACCAGCCAGCGCCAAAGCGCCAAATGCCGTCGCCAATGCCTTGAATCCCATCACCTGCACGCCCGATGTTGTTTCGAAACACCGGAAACTATGCCAGATTGAGAACGCTCACAAGTGGGAGCGGACCGGGACCAGCCGCCGCTATTCGCCGACCAGAAACATGTTGATCGTCAACCGCCCCAAGCTGGGGTCGGACGACAGCCTGGCAGGGTCCGGGATGACGCCGGAATGCAATTGGCGGCCACGATACAGCACCAGCCGGTCGGGCCGCGCGGCCACCTCGTCAATCTGCTCAAACCAGTCGCTGTCGCCGTGGAAATAGCGCGGCGGCGGCATGCCAAAGGCGCGCTCGTCCATGGCCAGCGCGGCATTATAGGCGGCTTCGCGCGCGGGGGTGATGGTTTCAAAACCGGTCCGGCGGTGGCGATAAAATGCCGTCCCGCCGCTGTCCGGACCCAATAGATAATGCATCACCGCCACCACCTCGCCGCTGGCATGGTCATAATGCGGAATGCGCTGCAACGGGGCCAGCGCAGCCTCCGCCAGCGTCACCAGCGAAAATGTCGACGAATCCAGCCGCACCCCACGGGCAAATCCGAACACGCGCTGCATGATCTGCATCATCAATGCGCGCCGCCGGTCCAGATAGCTGGGGTCGGCCCACGCCCGCACCCCGGGATAAGCGGCCCCGGCAGCGCGATAGGCCGCACCCCGGCCCGCCGCCAGCAAGCCGGGAACATCGGCGCTAAAGCCATCAACGATCACCAACGGCTCGCCCTCTCGTCCCATGGGACGCACAGTGATTTCGGGTTCGGGCAGGTCCATTGCCGTCGCACCGTGCGGTCAGCCACCGGGCCAAGTCAAGCCCGATCCGGCGGCCAGTGGGGCTGCGCCAGACCGAGCAACACCCGGTTGGGGGCGACACCGCGCCGCCGCGATGCTAATCCCCCGGCCATGCCGACCAGCCCTCAGCCCTGCGCGCCCTGCATCCTGATCGACGCCGACGCCTGCCCGGTGAAGGACGAGATTTACCGCGTCGCC
>DAIUBZ010000329.1:0-2001 GCA_036846445.1 Sphingopyxis sp.
CGGTCGTGGGGCTGATTACCGAATGGATGGGGGCGGCCGGGCTGGAAACGCGCGGCATGAACAGTGATCTGGGCGGCACGATGCGGCTGGGGGCCTATCCGGCGGCGCTGGCGGCAAACAGCGCTGCTGCGGCGGCTTATGGCACCAGTGCGATCAGCGAGCGGCACCGTCACCGTTATGAGGTCAATGTCGCCTATCGCGAGCGGCTGGAGGCGGGCGGGCTGCTGTTTTCCGGGATGTCGCCCGATGGCTTGCTGCCCGAAATTGTCGAGCGGCCCGACCATCCCTGGTTCATCGGCGTGCAGTTCCACCCCGAGCTGAAATCGCGGCCATTTGATCCCCACCCCCTGTTCGCGGGCTTTGTTGCGGCGGCGGTAAAGCAAAGCCGGTTGGTCTGACGGTTTCGCGACAACGCTTCAAAGAACAACGCTTCAAAGGACAACGCCTGGGCGGTGCATTTGCACTGCCCAGGCGCCGATGACGAACGCTGCCGTCCCCCTTATTTCCGCAGCAGTGGCTTGCCACCTGCTGCGGATCCCTGGAACCTGCCTGCCACTGCATTGCGGTCCGGCCACCGTGCTACCACGCGGCTTGCGCTTGTCACCTGTCTGACTTGGCGGTGCGCCATTTTTCCCGGCTCATGTGGCGAATTGGCAACAATGGCGTGGGGGCGCCATGGCGCATTGCGCTGACGCGCCGCCGCCCCTAGAGCAGCGAGCACCCAAATTGGTGTCACCAGCGGAGCATCCATGCTGAGACCGTATGAACGGATGATTTTCAAACGCTATTTGCTGCCCCAACGCGGCGAGGGCTTTGTCTTCGTGGCCGCGTCTTTCAGCTTTACGGCGGTGATGCTGGGCGTGGCGGCGCTGGTGATTGTCATGAGCGTGATGAACGGGGTGCGCGCGGAATTGTTCGACAAGATTGTCGGGCTGAACGGCCATGCAGTGGTGCAGGGATTTGGCGGCCGGCTGGATGATTGGCGGGAATTGCAGGCGCAGGCCAAGGCGGTGCCGGGGGTGATTGATGCCACTCCGCTGATTGAACAGCCGCTGCTGACCACCTTCAATGGCCGGGTCGAGGCGGTGCTGGTGCGCGGGATGACCGTCGCCGATATCCGCCGCAACGCCGTGCTGAACGAAAAACTGGTTTCCGGCGACCTTGCGGCGCTGACGCCAGAGGCCAGCCGGGTGGCGCTGGGCGCGCAGCTTGCCCGCAATCTGGGGGCCAGCGTGGGGTCGCGCATCACCATCATCAACCCGGCCGGGCGCGCGACGCCATTTGGCACGGTGCCGCGCGAAATCAGCTATGAAGTGGCGGCGATCTTTGAAATTGGCGTTTATGATTTCGACAAAGCCTATGTGCTGATGCCGATGCAGGACGCCCAATTGCTGATGCTGATGGGCGATGCGGTGGGGATGATCGAGATCAAGGTGGATAATCCCGACCGGGTCGGGGATATTCTGCGGGATTTCGCGCAAACGGCGGCGGCCCGGGCGATTCTGACCGATTGGCGGTCGATGAACGCCAGCCTGTTCGAAGCGCTGGCGGTCGAGCGGGTGGCGCTGTTTGTCATCCTGTCGATCATCATCCTGGTCGCGGCGTTCAACATCATTTCCTCGCTCATCATGCTGGTGCAGACCAAGACTCGCGACATCGCGATCATCCGCACCATGGGCGCGCCGCGTCAGGCGGTGCTGCGGATTTTTGTCGCCATCGGCGTGGCAATCGGTGTGGCGGGGACGATGGTCGGCATGGTGCTGGGCTTCACCTTTTTATATTTCCGGCAACAGGTGCTGCGCGCCGCCGAATTTGCGACCGGACAGACGCTGTGGGATCCCTCCATCCGCTTTCTGGCGGAATTGCCGGCGAAGGCGGACCCGGCGGAAATCATTGGCATTGCGGTGATGGCGACGCTGTTCAGCTTTTTGGCCACGCTGTATCCGGCATTCAAGGCGGCCAACACCGATCCCGTTCAGGTGCTGCGCTATGAATGATGTG
>DAIUBZ010000330.1:0-1986 GCA_036846445.1 Sphingopyxis sp.
CATGTCGAGCGGATCATCGCCAAATTGGGGGTGGCCGACCGCACTGAGGCAGCCGTGCTGGCGGCGCGCCAGACGGGCCGGGCCCCGGCATGATCCATCGCCCGGTCAAGCGGCTGGCGGCGCGGCTGACCCAGCACTGGGCGAACCGGCGGCTGGCAATGAAGGGGCTGGTGGTGATTGCCCTGCCGCTGGCGATTTTGCTCAGCGCGCTGGGTTCGCTGTATCTGGCCAGCGCGGCGGAGGCCCGGGCGGAAAATGATGTGCGCCGCGCCTTTGCCATCCAGCGCGACACCTATCAGGCCCATGCCCTGCTGGCGGAGGCGGCGGGCGGGGTGCGCGGCTATCTCCTGACCCGCCAGCGCCGGTTTCTGGCCCCTTATGTCAAGGCGGAGCGCGAACTGGACGCGACCTTTGCCCGGCTGGACCGCGACATTCGCGATTCGCAAATCCGGGCGCGGTTCGACCGGATGCGGGCGCTGGCGGTGCGCAAGCGGGCCGGGCTGGACAATCTGGTGCAACTGGCCGACCGCCAATCGGGAACCGCCCCAATTGAACAGGCGCTGGTGGCCAACAAGCTGGTGCTGGACGCGATGCGCGCCGAAATTGCCGAAATTCAGGTGCGCGAGGCGCGGCTGCTGGACCAGCGCCGGGCGCGGGTGGACGAGGTGCGGCACCGCTTCCTGTTGCTGACCGCCATCAGCGCGGTGGTCGGGCTGGCGGGCAGCCTGGCGGCGGTGACGCTGTTTTCCACCGGCATTGTCCGCCGGGTGCAATTGCTGGAGGCCAACGCCGGGCGGCTGGCGCGGGGCGAGCCATTGGTGGCACTGCCCGATGATGCCGACGAAATCGGCCAGTTGGCGCAGCGGCTGGCCGGGGCCAGCGCCCTGCTGCGCGCCCGCGAACAGGCGCTGCGCGAAAGCGAGGAGCGGTTCCGGCTGGTGATCGCCGGGGTGCGCGATTATGGTATTTTCGCGCTGGACGCCGATGGCCGGGTGGTGAGCTGGAATCTGGGCGCGGAACGGATCAAGGGCTGGGCCGCCGACGCGATTTTGGGCCAGCATTTCAGCAGCTTTTATCCCCCCGAAACCCGGGACCATCTGCCCGCCGCGATGCTGGCCCGCGCCCGCGCCGATGGCACCGCCGAAGATGAGGGCTGGCGGGTGCGTAAGGACGGCAGCCGCTTTTGGGCCAATGTCGTCATCACCGCCCTGTATGACGACGCCGGGCGGCTGCGCGGATTTGCCAAGGTGACGCGCGACATGACCGAGCGGCGGCGGGCCGAGGATGCGCTGCGGCTGGCGCGCGCCGATGCCGAGGCGGCGAATATCGCCAAAAGCGAATTTCTGTCGCGGACCAGCCACGAATTGCGCACGCCCATGAATGCGATTTTGGGCTTTGGCCAGTTGCTGGAACTGGACGCCCACCGCTTGACCCCGCCCGACCGGGCGGCGGTGGAACAGATTTTGCGCGCTGCACGGCATTTGCTGGCGCTGATCAACGATCTGCTGGACATCAGCAGCATCGAGGCCGGGGCGGACCACCCCGAAATCGCGGCAATTGACGTGGCTGAGGTGATGGGCGCAGTCCATGATCTGGCCGCACCATTGGCGGCGGCGGCGGGGCTGCGCCTGGATCTCGACTTGCCGGCGACCCAGCCGCACGCGCCGTTGCTGGTGGCGGCGGACCGGCGGCGGGTGGTGCAAATTGCGCTGAATCTGATTGCCAACGCCGCCAAATATCATGGGCGCGGCACCGCAATCACCATATCCGCCGCCATGGTGGACCCGGCGGATGGCTCGGCTGCGGTCAGGGTCTCGGTGCGCGACGATGGCGTGGGCATTGCCCCGGCCGATGTGCCGCGCCTGTTTGTGCCGTTTGACCGGCTGGGCCAGTCGGGCCAGCGCCGGGGCGATGGCACAGGCTTGGGCCTCGCTCTGTCCAAGCGGCTGGCGGAGTCGATGGGCGGCACCATCGGCTATTGCCCGG
>DAIUBZ010000331.1:0-1982 GCA_036846445.1 Sphingopyxis sp.
CTAGATCACCAGCGCCGCCAGCACATCCTCCAGCCGCGCCGGGTCGCCCAGCGCCAGCACATGGCCTTCGCTGGCGGCGGACAGCGGCTCGCCGTTCCAATCGCACATCAGGCCGCCCGCGCCCTCGACCACCGGCACCAGCGCGGCATAGTCGTGCAGTTTCAGCCCAGCCTCGGCCACCACATCGACATGGCCCGCCGCCAGCAGGCCGTAATTGTAGCAATCGCCGCCGAATATCAGCCGCTTGTGGGAACATTTTTTGGCCAGCGCCATAAAATGGTCGCCCTCGCGCGGGGTGAAGCAATTGGGTCCGGTGGTGGCCAGCACCGCCCCGCCCAGCAGCGGGCAGGCGCGGGTGCGAACGGGCGCGCCATTCAGCCACGCGCCGCCGTCCACCGCGCCGACCACGCCCAGCCAGCGTTCGCGCATGATCGGCTGGTCAATCACCCCCAGCACCGGCCAGCCATCGACCAACAGCGCGATCAACGTGCCAAATGTCGCCCGCCCGGCCATGAAACTGGTGGTGCCATCGATGGGGTCCAGCACCCATTGGCGCGACGCCCCCGCGCGCTCCGCGCCATATTCCTCGCCGATAATCCCGTCGCGGGGGGCCTCGGCGGCGATCAGCCGCCGCATCGCCGCCTCCGCCGCGCGGTCAGCCGGGGTGACGGGGCTGGCGTCATCCTTGTCCTCGTGCGCGCCGCCCGCCCGGAAATAGGGCCGAATTGCCGCCCCGGCGGCATCGGCCAGCCGGTTTGCCAGCGCAATTTCGGTGGCCAGGTTCATCGCGGTCGATGCTCTGTCCCAGCGCCTGCGGTGATGAACAGGGCAGATACAGGGCCGTCAACGTCGGCGGTGTGCCAACACCCCGGCGGATTGACGATAGATTCGCCTGCTTCCAATGTGACCGTCGCACATGTCCCGTCGGCGAGTTCCTGGTGCAGCGTCATCGTGCCCGACAGGCAAATGGCCACTTCGTCGCCTGCTGGATGCATTTCCCAGACGCGCCAGTTTTCGGTGAAGGAAAACGCACTCACCAGCCGCCCTTCACGGCCATCGTCCGCGGTTCGCGCCGCATAATCTGCATACCATTCCATGCCGGCCATCGGTGGTTGAACCTTGGCCTTCGCGCCTAGACCCAGGTGGATTGGCTGCACGAAAATATTGGAAGCTGCCATGGTGCGCCCTTCAATCAAACAGGCTGGACACGCTGCTTTCGTCGGCGGTCCGCCGGATTGCCTCGCCCAGCAGGGGGGCGATCGTCAGGACGCGGACGCGGCTGCTGGCGGCCACGGCATCGGTTGGCTGGATGCTGTCGGAAATCACCAATTCGGTCAGGCTGCTGGCGTTCACCCGGGCCACCGCGCCGCCCGACAGGACGCCGTGGGTGCAATATGCCACCACATCTTCGGCCCCGGCGGCGCGCAGGGCGGCGGCGGCGTTGCACAATGTGCCCGCCGAATCGACAATATCGTCAATCAGCACGCAAAACCGGCCCGCGACATCGCCGATGATGTTCATCACCTCGCTCTCGCCCGCCCGTTCGCGGCGTTTGTCAACAATCGCCAGCGGGGCATTGTCCAGCCGTTTCGACAGCGACCGGGCGCGCACCACCCCGCCGACGTCGGGCGACACGACCATCAGATTGCGCCCGCCAAACCGCGCCTGAATATCCGTGCTCATCACCGGGGCGGCGTAAAGATTGTCGGTGGGAATGTCGAAAAATCCCTGAATCTGTCCCGCATGCAAATCCACCGCCAGCACCCGGTCGGCCCCGGCGGTGGTGATGAGGTTGGCAACCAGCTTGGCCGAAATCGGCGTGCGCGGCCCCGGTTTGCGGTCCTGCCGGGCATAGCCGAAATAGGGGATGACGGCGGTAATGCGCTTGGCCGAGGCGCGGCGCAGCGCATCGATGATGATCAACAACTCCATCAGATTGTCATTGGCCGGGAAATTGGTGGGTTGCAGGACAAAACAATCCT
>DAIUBZ010000332.1:0-1977 GCA_036846445.1 Sphingopyxis sp.
TCATCCACGCGCGGTCGGGGGCGCAATGCAAAATCGACCGGTTCCGGCTGTTGGTACCTGCGGGTGCGCCGAAATAAGCGCGTCCATTGCCCCAAGCGGCGCTGGTGATGCGAGCGCGGTTGAGCCATTTTCTTGACATTTCGCTTCACCGGTGATTTAGGCAGCGGTGGATTGCGGCCCCATCAGGGCAGGCCGGGCCAGGATAGTCAAAACCACCATGTCATTTGCCGAATTGGGCCTGTCCGACGAATTGCTGCGGGCGATTGCAGAGTCTGGCTATACCGAGCCAACGCCGATTCAGGCTGGCGCGATTCCGCCAGTGTTGATGATGCGCGACATGATCGGCATTGCCCAGACCGGCACCGGGAAAACCGCCTCATTTGTCCTGCCGATGATCGATATATTGGCACAGGGGCGCAGCCGGGCGATGATGCCGCGCTCGTTGATCCTGGAGCCTACTCGGGAATTGGCCGCGCAAGTGGCTGAAAATTTTGAAAACTACGGAAAATATCACAAATTGTCGATGGCGCTGCTGATTGGCGGGGTCCAGATGGGTGATCAGGTCAAGGCGCTGGAAAAGGGCGTCGACGTGCTGATCGCCACCCCGGGCCGGTTGATGGACCTGTTCGAGCGCGGCAAGATTTTGCTCAACGGCTGTTCGCTGCTGGTGATCGACGAAGCTGACCGGATGCTCGACATGGGCTTTATTCCCGACATTGAGCATATTTGCACCAAATTGCCGACCAGCCGCCAGACTCTGTTGTTCTCGGCAACCATGCCGCCGCCGATCAAGAAATTGGCGGACAAATTTCTGAACAATCCCAAAATTGTCGAGGTTGCCCGGCCCGCCAGCACCAATGTCAACATCGCCCAGCATTTGATCCGCACCAGCGAGCGGGACAAGCGCGAGGTGCTGGAGCAATTGATTAACGCCGAACGGGTGCGGACCGCGATTATTTTTTGCAATCGCAAGACGATGGTGCGCGATCTGGCCAAGAGTTTGAAGCGCAGCGGCTATGCGGCGGGCGAAATTCATGGCGATATGGACCAGCCGTCGCGGATCGCCGAACTGAACCGGTTCAAGGATGGTTCCATTTCCATCCTGGTTGCATCCGACGTTGCCGCGCGCGGGTTGGACGTGAAGGATGTCAGCCATGTGTTCAACTTTGATTGTCCATGGCATCCCGACGACTATGTCCACCGCATTGGCCGCACCGGGCGCGCCGGAGCCAAAGGCCGGGCCTTCACGTTGGTCACGCCGGCGGACGCTGAGTCGGTTGACAATATCCAGAAACTGACCGGGCAGACCATTCCGTCGTTCAGCGTGGATTTGGCGGCATTGCGCGGCAAGCCGGATCGCGCGCCGCGCCCGGGCAGCGCGCCAGCCGCAGCCGTTTCAACCCCTGATGCCGGAGCGGAGGCCGCGACACAAACCGCCAGCGATGCCCCCGCGCCCCGCCGTCAGGGCCGCGCTGACCGTGCGCCACGCGGCGCGCCGCGCGGCGCATCAAAGCCCATCGCCGCCGCCCAGCCGGATGGGGATGCGGACGCGGAGGATGGCAAGTGGAACGGCCCACTGCCGGACTTTCTGGGCTTCAAACTGGGCAGTTAATCAGTCTTCGGGGCAATTTATGGCCGGGGTCCCCGGCGCGATGCTGCCAGCGCGTTCCGACCTGATCGAATGGGATCGAGCGCTTTCACTCCCTGCCTGCCCGTGATTTTTAGCGTCGTCAGATGATTCCAACTGACTGCCAAACCTCTAATCGCCGATCTTCACCAGCATTTTGCCGATATTGCCGCCGCTGAACAGGTCCAGAAATGCCGCCGGGACTTGCTCGACGCCTTGGTGAACCGTCTCGCGAATTGTGATCGCGCCGCTGGCGATCAGCCCGGTCATTTCGGCATAAAATTCGTCCATCACCTTGAAAAACTGGTCGGTATAGATGAACCCCTCCATCCGAACGCGCGCCGGGATGG
>DAIUBZ010000333.1:0-1967 GCA_036846445.1 Sphingopyxis sp.
GGGGCCTGGCGGGTTATCGCACGGCGGTCGGCGATATCCCGGCGGACTGGTTTGCCGGGCCAGCCCACCCACCCGCGCTGCCCCCGCCAATTGCCGCCCTGGGCACCGCGCCGCCCGCGCCCGCGGATCAGCCAGGCGTTCAGCCCATGGTATCGCCGCCAGCCCGGCAATCTGGCCCGTCACCTGCGGCGCCGCCCATTCCGCACTGGCCCAGCGATCGGCACGCGTTTCGGGCGTGGCTCGCCGATGCCGCCGAAGTGCCGCACGGCGCTTGGCACCGCACGCGCTTGCTGCCCACTGGTCCCTGCCACGCGCCGCTGGCGGTCATGGCCCTGTGTCCAGAAGCGGCGGACCATCAGGCCGGGGCGCTGTTTGCCGGGCCAGCGGGGGCGCTGCTCGACGCGATGCTGGGTGCAATCGGGCTGGTGCGGGGCGATGTCATGCTGATGACCGCCGCCGTCACCCGTCCGCCCGGGGGCCAGGTGGCGGCGGAAACCCTCCCGGCGCTGGCGGCGCTGGCCCGCACCCAGATCAACTGTGCGGCGCCGCAGCGCCTGCTGCTGCTGGGCACTGACCTTGCCCAAATGTTGACGGCGGCATCAGGGCAAAAATTACCCGCTGATTTGCTTTTTGTTAACCATGATGGCGGCACAACCCCGGCCATGGCCATCCCCCATCCGGCAACGCTGCTGGGGCAGCCCAATCGCAAGGCCGCAGCTTGGCACAGGTTGCTGCGTTTGAAACAGGAGCTTGTGTGACCCGCACCCCCGCCCCGCAGTCCGTCCCCCTGTTCCCGTCCGCCGCCCTGGCCGCGCTTGCCGTTTCACTGCTGACGGCTGCGCCCGCCGCCGCGCTGGAATCGGTGCTACCCGCACCGATCAGCGCCCCCGCACCGATTGATCGCAGCGCTGGCAGTGACAGCAGCGCACCCCTGGTGCTCAGTGCCGCTGCCCGCGCCCATTTCGGCCAGATTGCCGCTGCCTTGTCAGCCGAACGCTGGGCCGATGCGCGGCAATTGCTGGACGCGCCGCTGGCGGCCGCCCACGCGCCGCTGCGCGGGTTTTTTCTGGCCGAATTGATGCTGGCTGCGCGCAGCCCGCGCGCCGAACTGCCCGACTTGCTCAGCCTGATTGCCGCTCAGCCGCATCTGCCGCAGGCCAGCCGCCTCGCCGCGCTGGCCACCCGGCGCGGTGCGACCGCCTTGCCCAATCTGCCCGCCGCTCAGGCGCTGGTGTGGGCGGGCAGCTCACCGCGGCGCACTCTGGCCCGTGCCACCAGCGGCGATGCCGCCGCGACTGCGCTGGCCCGCACCATTCCGGACCGGATCAAGCATGATGACCCGGCGGGGGCGGAGGCGCTGCTCACCGCCGCGCTGGCCAGCCTGACGGGTGATGGGCGCACCGAATGGCAACAGCGGGTCGCATGGTCCTATTATATCGAAAATGACGACGCCAACGCCCTGCGGCTGGCCAGCGCAGCGGCTGCGGGCAGCGGGCCGTGGGCCGCGCATGGCGCATGGACCGCTGGGCTGGCGGCGTGGCGGCTGGGCGATCATGCCCGCGCCGGGCAGGCCTTTGCCCAGGTTGCGCGCACCGCTGCCGACCCGGAACTCCAGGCTGGCGGCCATTATTGGACGGCGCGCACCGCCATCGCCACCGGCGCGATGGCGGCGGTTCAGCCCCACCTGCGGGCTGCGGCGGCGGCGGGCGAAACATTTTACGGGCTGATCGCCGCCGATGCGCTGGCGCTGTCCGCTGACCGGCAACTGGCCAATCAGCGCGGCCATGCCACTGGCTGGCGCGCGCTCAGCGCCGTGCCCAATGCCCAGATCGCCGTGGCGCTGGCCGAATTGGGCGACGACAATCGCGCCGCCGCCGTGCTGCGCCACCAGGCGCAAATCGGCGCGGCTGAGCAGCACGGCGCGGTCACGGCGCTGGCCGGGGCACTCAGCCTGCCGGAAACCCAGC
>DAIUBZ010000334.1:0-1961 GCA_036846445.1 Sphingopyxis sp.
GCTATTGCCCGGTGCTGGTGCTGACCGCTGATACCACCATGGCGGCGCGGCGGCGGGCGCTGGCGCTGGGGGCCAAGGATTTTGTGGCCAAGCCGTTTGACGTGATCGAGGTGGGGCTGCGCATCGCCAATTTGCTGGAAACCCGGCTGCTCTATCAGCGGCTGCGCGCCCGGGTGGCGACTGACCCGGCGGACGCGCCAGATCTTGGGGTCAGCGGCGAACCGGATAGGCCGCCAATATCCTGATCCGCTGGCCGCGCGCCAGCCGGGGTTGCAATGCCGCCACCAGCCGCCGGGGGTTGACCGCCGCGCGCCCGTCACCGTGCCATGCGGCATAGTCGAGCGCCGCCAGCCACAATGTCTCGCGCAGCCTGGGCAAATCCTCGGCCAGGGTCGCGGCGTCGGCGGCGCTGGCGGTTTCAATCGCCAGTTCCAGAACCAGGCGCCCGCTGGCCCGCCCGCCGCCAGCCAGCGGCACCTGCATCGCGGGCATGACCAGATAGCGCGGGTCGGCGGGGCCAGGCGGCGTGGCAGCGGGGGCAGCAGCCGCCGGGCTGGCCCAAACCAGCCCCGCCGCCGCCGCCAACCGCCAGCGGGGGCCAGCGCGGCGCGCGCGGTGGGCGGGATCGGGCGGGCGGGCAATCATCCTATAATGATAGCAACAGCAGGTCAGCCAAGGAGCGTGCCATGCAATTTAATCAGCGCCCCGGGCGGGTGCGCGGCATTGACCGTGCCGCCCTGATGCCACCCCAGCCGCCCCGGCCAGAGTTTATCAACGAGCCGGCGGCGGTCCCGGCTGCGGCGGAGCCTGCCGACCATGCCGCGCTGGTCGTGCGGTTCCGGCTGGGGATCGCGCTGTTTCTGGCGGCGGCGGTCGCGGGCGGGGCCGGGGTGCAGTGGTGGCTGGGCTGATGGGCAAAGGCCGGTCGGTTGCATTGACGGCGGCGGCGGGGATCACTGCCCTGTTGCCCGTGCCATTGGCCGGGGCGGATCGCCCGGCGCTCAGCTTTGCCGCCCGGCTGGCCGAGGGGGCCGATCCGCCGTCCGCGCCCAGCCTGATGGCGGCCATGCGCTCGCACCCCGGCGATCTTCAGGCGGCGCGCTGGGCCTATGCCCGCGCCATGCTTGCGGCGGGGCGGGGGCCGGAGGCGCTGGCGGCACTGCGGGTCATGCGGTCGGCGGAACCGGCGCTGGCGCTGGTGCCGCGCTGGCGGCGGGCGGCAGCGGCGGCGCATTTGGCCAGTGGCCAGCCGGACGCCGTGTCCGGCCTGCTGCCGCGCGGCGACGGCACGGTCGGGGCGGCGGCGGATTGCGCGCTGCGCCTGCTGGCGGCGGACGGGCTGGCGGCGGCGGATGTGGCGGTGCTGGCGGCGGATTTTGCCTGTGCCGCCCCGCCCGCGACGGCTGCGGCGCGGCTGGCCCATGCCCGGACGGCGCTGCGGCTGGGGCGGCTGGACCGGGCGGCGGCGCTGCTGGCCCTGCTGGCCGATGGCGATCCGGCGGCCAATCTGCTCCGGGCCGAACTGGCACGGGTCCAGCAGCGCCCGGTGGCGGCGCGGCTGCGCGCCGAACGGGCGCTGGCGGCGCAGGCCAATTTGCCGCCGCGCCGGGGCGATGGCGGGGTCGGCCTGCGCGCCCGCTTGTTGCTGCTCCGGCTGGACCATGCGGCGGGCAAGACCCCGGCCCCGGCGGTGCTGACCGCGCTGGACCGGCTGGAATTTGCCCACCGCGGCCTGCCGGGCAGCGGCGACGTGCTGGATTTTTCCGAACAATTGGCGCGGGACAGCGGCGATCACGATCGGCTGGTGCGCCTGCTGGCGGCGCGGTTGCGGATGGCCGGGCCGGGGGCAGCGGATGCGCCGCGCCGCGCCGAACTGCTGGCGCTGCTGGGGCGCGGCCTGACCGATGCGGCGCCACTGTCTGCGCCCGCGCTGGTGGCGGCGGCGGACCGGCTGTGGCGGG
>DAIUBZ010000335.1:0-1940 GCA_036846445.1 Sphingopyxis sp.
GAATTGCACGGCACGTCGCTGTCCGACCCCTATGCCTGGCTGCGCGATGCCGATTATCCCACCGTCGACGACGTGGAGGTGCTGGACTATCTGAAGGCAGAAAACCGCTATTTCGAGGCAGCGATGGCGACGCGCCAGCCGCTGGTTGACCGCCTGTTCACCGAAATGCGCGGGCGGATCAAGGAAGCTGATCGCAGCGTGCCGCAAAAGGACGGCGATTACCTCTATTGGGTCGAATATGAGGCGGGGGCCGAATATAAAAAATGGTGGCGGCGGCCGGTGGCGGGCGGTGCCGACCAGCTGATCCTTGATGAAGTGGCGCTGGCGGCGGGCCGGGAATATTTCCGGCTGGGCAGCATGGCGGTCAGCCCTGACGGCAAATTGCTTGCTTATGGCTTTGACGACAATGGTTCGGAACGCTTTGCGGTGCGCATTCGTGATTTGGTGAGCGGCGAGCTGTTGCCCGATGTCATCCCCGGCACCTTGTCGGCGCTGGTGTGGGCAGCGGACAGCCGTGCGCTCCTTTATGGGCTGGCCAATGAAAATTGGCGGACCGACAATGTGTGGCTCCACCGGCTGGGCACGCCGACCAGCAGCGATGTGCAGCTTTACCAGGAGGCTGACATCGGCTTTTCCGTGGGCATTGGCCTCAGCGCCGATGAACGCCACATCATCATCGCCACCGGCGACAATGAAACCAGCGAAGCATATTTGCTGCCCGCCGCCGACCCGGCCGCCACCCCGCAATTGGTTTCGGCCCGCAAAAAGGGGCGGGAATATGGCGTGGATGTGCGCGGCGACCAATTGTTCATCCTGACCAACGACAATCACGTCAATTTCCGCGTGGCCACCGCCGCCATCGCCGCGCCGGGGGAATGGACCGAGTTGATCGCGGGATCAGACAGCAATTATCTGACCGGCATATCGCTGTTCCGCGATTATTTTGTGCTGGAAAGCCGGGAAAACGGCCTGGATCAGGTGGATGTGCGCCAATATGGCGCGCCGCTGACCCCCGGGCGCATCGCCTTTCCCGAAACCGCCTATGTCGCCGGACTGGGCGACAATCCGGAATATCATCAGGACCGGCTGCGGATTGACTATGAATCGATGATTACCCCGGACACCGTCTATGATTATGATATCGCGACCGGCACATTGGCGGCGCTGAAGGTGCAGGAAATCCCAAGCGGTTATGATCCAAGTCAATACATAACCGAATGGGTTAATCTACCCGCCCGCGACGGGGTGATGGTGCCGGTGTCGCTGATGTACAAAAAGGGACTGGTGCGCGATGGCACGGCCCCGCTGCATCTTTATGTCTATGGCAGCTATGGGTACCGGGTCGCCCCCGGATTTTCGACGACCCGGCTCAGTCTGGTGGATCGGGGCATGGTCTATGCCATCGCCCATGTCCGGGGCGGCGACGATCTGGGGCGGCGTTGGTATCTGGCGGGCAAGATGTTCGACCGCAAAAACACATTCAACGACTTTATCGATGTCGCACGCGGGCTGATTGCCGAAAAATACACCCGCGCAGGCAGAATATCGATCGAGGGCCGGTCAGCTGGTGGGCAGGTGATGGGGGTGGTGCTCAATCAGGCCCCGGAATTGTGGGGCGCGGCGCTGGCCGGGGTGCCCTTTGTCGATGTGGTCAACACCATGGCCGATCCCAGCCTGCCGCTGACGCCGGGCGAGTGGCCGGAATGGGGGAATCCGGTCACCGACAAAGCCGCATTTGACTATATGCTGTCCTATAGCCCCTATGAAAATGTCGCGGCGCAGGCTTATCCGCCAATCCTGGTGTCGGCGGGGCTGAATGATCCCCGGGTCACCTATTGGGAACCCGCCAAATGGGTCGCGCGGCTGCGCGCCACCCGCACCGATGACCGGCTGTTGCTGCTGCGCACCGAAATGGGCGCGGGCCATGGCGGCAAATCCGG
>DAIUBZ010000336.1:0-1938 GCA_036846445.1 Sphingopyxis sp.
GCGCCCGGTCGGCGGCGGGTTCCGCTTCGCCCGGATCAGCGGGCGGCGCGTCCCCACCGCCATCATCGCGGCCATCATCGCTGGCGGCTTCGAGCAGCGGGTTGCTCTCGACCGCCTCCGCCAGCCAATTTTCCAGCTCCAACGTGGACATTGCCAGCAGCTTGATCGCCTGCTGCAACTGGGGCGTCATCACCAGCGACTGGCTTTGCCGCAAATCAAGGCGCGGCCCCATTGCCATCACAAAGGTCAGGCCTGCCGGGCAGCCGACGGGGCGCAGGCCGCCATCACAGCGTGAAACCCTCACCCAGATACAACCGCCGCACTTCGCTGTCGGCGACCAATTCTGCCGGCGTGCCGGCCAACAGCACCTTGCCATCGTAAACAATGCAGGCGCGGTCCACCAAATCCAGAGTTTCGCGCACATTATGGTCGGTAATCAGCACGCCAATCCCGCGCTTGGTCAGGTCTGCCACCAATTCGCGAATGTCGCTGATCGACAAGGGGTCAATGCCCGCAAATGGTTCGTCCAGCAGGATGATCGACGGGTCCGCCGCCAAGGCCCGGGCGATTTCCGCCCGCCGCCGTTCACCGCCCGACAGCGCCATGGACGCCGATGCCCGCAGCCGGGTCAGGCCAAATTCGTCCAGCAACTGGTCCAGCTTGGCCTGGCGCACCGCGCGGTCGGGCTGGCTGAGTTCCAGCACCGCCAATATATTCTGTTCCACGGTCATGCCGCGAAAGATCGACGTTTCCTGAGGCAAATAGCCCAGCCCCAGCGCGGCGCGGCGATACATTGGCAATTGGGTGATGTCGGCGCCGTCGAGCATGATCCGTCCGGCATCCGGCTTCACCAGCCCCATGATCGAGTAGAAACAGGTGGTTTTCCCCGCCCCGTTCGGCCCCAGCAGGCCAAATGCCTCACCCTTTGCCACCGACAGCGAAATATCGGCCAGCACCACCCGGCCGTCATAGCTTTTGGCGATCGACACCACCGCCAGCCCATTGCCGCGGGCGGCGTCATCACGGACATGCGCGACATTTTCCGCAACCCCATGGGTGGCGGACGCTGGGCTGGTGGCGGTTTCGGTCATGCGGCCTCGATTGCAACTGGATGCGGTCGCTCTAGCCGAGACGCCCGCCGTTGGTCAATCTGGCAGGCTTATTGCATGGCCCGGCTTGACCGCCGTGGATCGCGGCAAATCAATGATGGCTGGCCTGCGCCCCGCGCGCAACGCCCGACTGGGCCAACTGGTCGTCGATCGCCGCCATCAACCGGGCCAGCCCCGCCTCGTCCCGCGCCTCGGCGCGGGCCACCAGCACATCCTGAGTGTTGGATGCCCGCAACAGCCACCAGCCATCATCGGTCAGCACCCGCGCGCCGTCCGTGCGGTTCACCGTGGCCCCGGCGGCGGTCAGCCGGGCCAGAACCTCATCCACAATGGCGAATTTCCGAACCTCGTCGACCTGGAACCGCAGCTCGGGCGTGTTGACCATCGCGGGCATCGCGCCGCGCAATTCCGTCACGCTGGCCCCCAACTCCGCCACCGCCTCGATCAGCCGCACGGCGGCATAGGGCGCATCGTCAAACCCATAATAGCGGTCGGCAAAGAAAATATGGCCGCTCATCTCGCCCGCCAGCGGCGCGCCGGTTTCCGCCATTTTTGCCTTGATCAAGCTGTGGCCTGTGTTCCACATCAGCGGCTGTCCGCCCAGCTCCGCGACCCGGTCGAACAGCGCCTGGCTGGCCTTCACATCGGCAATCACCGTCGCGCCGGGGTGGCGGCGCAGCACGGCGGCGGCATAGATTTGCAGCAATTGGTCGCCCCAAATCACCCGCCCGCCTGCGTCAATTGCGCCGATCCGGTCGCCGTCGCCGTCAAAAGCCACACCAAAATCGAGCGACTTGGCCGCGACGAGCGCCCGCAAATCGGCCAGATT
>DAIUBZ010000337.1:0-1889 GCA_036846445.1 Sphingopyxis sp.
CATTGCCGCCATAGCTGAGCGACAGATCGAGGTTCCAGCCGCCGGTTTCGCCGCGGATCCCGCCCGCAATTGCGGTATCGCGAATTTCGCTGTTGATGATCGGCAGGAAGCCGTCGGCGTAGATTGGAACAAAATTGGTGAGGGAGGCGGAATAGTCCTGATTGCGGAAATCCGTGGAGCGGCGATAGAAACCAGCCCCATTGCCGTCGCGCACGCCATAGCTGCCGAAGGCATAGAGCTCAAAGCTCTCCCCGATGTCGGTCCCGGCATTGACGAAGAAGTTCATATCCTTCGATTCGCCATCACCAAAACGGTGCGAATAGCGGTCGAACGTCGCCTCGCGGGGATCGCCGGTGCCAAAATACTGCCGGCGCAAATCCGCGCCGGAGCGGTTGGTCGGAGAGCGATCCTTATATTCCGCCGTGATGTTCAGATAACCCGTATCACCGACCGGCAGGCCGATGTTGCTGGCAATCGTGTAGGTGTCCCCATCGCGGCGCTTGCGATCTTCACCCGTGAAGGTGATCGGCGGCCTGTTGCCATCGACAACCGAGAATGACCCGTTCGTCCGGATCGCAAAGGTCGAATCGGTCGTGGTCAGCCCGACGCTTTGCACCTGCGCCACACCCTTCATGGTGGTGATATATTTGCCAAAGCTGGCCTGGGCGCGGCCGCCCGCGCGGCGCTTGATCTGAATGTTGATCACCCCGGCAATGGCATCCGAGCCATATTGCGAGGCCGCACCGTCGCGCAGCACCTCAATCCGCTCAATCGCCAGCGGGGGAATGGTGTTCATGTCCACGCCCGACGAACCGCGCCCAACCGAGCCATTCAGGTTGAGCAGCGAGGAAATGTGGCGGCGCTTGCCATTCACCAGCACCAGCACCTGATCGGGCGACAGGCCGCGCAGGGTGGCGGGGCGCAGCGAGTCGGTGCCATCGGTCAGCGACGGCTGGGGAAAGTTGAACGATGGCACCAGATTGTTGAGCAGCCGGTTGGTTTCGGTGGTGCCGCTGTTCAACAGCGATTCACCGGAGATCACGTCAATCGGCACGGTGCTGTCGGCGATGGTCCGGTCGGTGCGGCGGGTGCCAGTGACGATGATCGTCGCGCTGCTGCTGTCATCAGACGCGCCGTCCTGGGCCATGGCGGGGGCGGCAAAGCCAGAGGCGGCCATGGCGACCAGCGCGGCGGCGACCAATGGGCGTTGAATGGCGATCTGTTTCACAAGAAGCTCCTTTGCGGCGTGGAATATTGCTGCGGCAACCGGCACAACGTCAGATATGTGCGATCTGGCCACCGCCTATCACCTTGATGGCGGCAGAGTGAGTGACGTTCAGGCGGCATAAGTCAATGCAATGGGTCAATATTGGCCCAGTCGGCAGCCGGTTTATCGCCGCCTGTGACAAAAATGCGACACGTATCAGCGCGGGGGCGCGGGTCAGGCGATCGGCTCGGCAAGCGCGGGCAGGCTGATCCGAAAACTGGCCCCCGGCTGGCCATCATCGCGGCCATGGGCGCTGACCGTGCCGCGATGCGCCTCGATGATCGTGCGGGCGATGGCCAGCCCCAGCCCGCTGTTCTGGCCAAACGCCTCGGCGGTGGGCCGGTCGCTGTAAAAACGCCCGAAAATTGCCTCGCGCTGGCCGGGCGGCACCCCCGGCCCGTCATCTTCGACCCGCACCTCCACCCGCTGATTGATGCGCCGGGCGGACAGGACAATCTGCCCCCCCGGCGGCGCAAAGGACACCGCATTATCGACAAGGTTGCGCACCGCGCGTTCCAGCCGCCCGGCATCGCCCAGCACCATGGCCGAACCGGGCGGCGGCGGCGCAAATTCGAGGCGCGGGCCGGAGGCCCCGCCATGCTGGCGCGCCGCCAGCCCGGCC
>DAIUBZ010000338.1:0-1883 GCA_036846445.1 Sphingopyxis sp.
CTCACCGCCCTGCCCGCGCACGAGGTGTGGCAGGGGCTGAGCGTTCACCGCCCGCGCTTTGCGCTGGTGCCGGTCATTGGCGCGCGGCTGAACCCGGCGGCAATTGCCCGCGCGGTGCTGCCGCTGGCCCGGCGGCTGCACCAGGCGCGGCCATTTGACGTGATTGATGCCGAATTTTTCTATCCCGACGGCCCGGCGGCGATGCGGATTGCGGCGGCGCTGGGCCTGCCCTTTTCGGCCAAGGCGCGGGGCGCGGACATCAGCCATTTTGGCCACGCCCCCGGCACCGCCGACCAGGTGCGGGCGGCGGGCGCGGCGGCGGCGGGGCTGCTCGCCGTCTCGGCGGCGCTGCGGGATGATATGGCCGCAATTGGCATCAATCCGGCCAAGGTGCGGGTCCATTACACTGGCATCGACCACGCCCGCTTTCACCCGCCCACCGGGGCGGCGGGCAGGACGGCGGCGCGGGCGGCGCTGAGGGATATTGCCGGCTTTCCCGCTGGCGATGGTCCGATCATCGCGACCATCGGCGCGCTGATCCCGCGCAAGGGGCAGGAGTTGGTGATCCGCGCCCTGCCCACCCTGCCCGGCGTCCACTATGTGCTGGCGGGCGACGGGCCGGGTGCCGGGAGCTATCTGAGGCTGGCGGCCGAGCTTGGCGTGGCCGACCGGGTGCATCTGCTGGGTCCGGTGGCGCAGGCGCGGCTGCCTGACCTTTACCGCGCCGCCAACGCCGTGGTGATGCCGTCAGCCAGCGAAGGGCTGGCCAATGCGTGGGTCGAGGCGCTGGCGTGCGGCACGCCGATTGTCATCAGCGCGGCGGGCGGCGCGGGGGAATTGATCCGCAGCGATGCCGCCGGGCGGATTTGCGCGCGCGAACCCAGCGCAATTGCCGCGGCGGTGGCCGCGATTCTGGCCGCACCCCCGGCCCCGGCGGATGTTGCCGCCAGCCTGGCCGGCCGGTTTGACTGGAATCGCAATGGCGCGCAGCTGGCCGCCCATTTGCGCGGCATCGCCGCCCCTGCCCCGCCGGATGACGGGGTGGATTGACGGGCGAATTTGGGGCATGGGGCGTCGATCATGGCAGTGCCGTCCCGGCAGTGCGGGGGAATGGACATGAATATCACCGTGGTTGGCCTCGGCTATGTCGGCCTGTCAAATGCGCTGTTGCTGGCGCAACATCACCGCGTGACCGGCGTGGACCTGATGGCCGACAAGGTGGCCATGCTGAACGCCGGGCAAAGCCCGATTCAGGACCGGGAGTGCGAGACGTTTCTGGCCCGGGGGGACCTTGATTTTCGCGCCACCACCGATCTGGCCAGCGCAGCGGCGGACGCCGATTATGTCATCATTTCCACCCCGACCAGCTATGATCCCCAGACCAACCGGTTCGACACCTCGTCGGTCGAAGCGGTGATCGCTGCGGTCATGGCGGCGGCCCCCGACGCGGTGATGGTGGTGAAATCGACGATCCCGGTGGGCTATATCGCCGCCACCAGCCAGATGATGGGCACCGGCAATCTGCTGTTCAGCCCGGAGTTTCTGCGCGAGGGACAGGCGCTGCACGACAATCTCTACCCCAGCCGGATCGTGGTCGGCGAACGCTCCGCGCGGGCGCAGCGCTTTGCCGATCTGCTGCTCGAAGGGGCGCGCAAGACCGATGTGCCGGTGCTGCTGACCGACGCGGCCGAGGCAGAGGCGATCAAATTGTTCGCCAACACCTATTTGGCGATGCGGGTGGCCTTCTTTAACGAACTGGACAGCTACGCCATGGCGCGCGGCCTTGATCCGCGCCAGATTATCGGCGGTGTCTGCCTCGATCCGCGCATCGGCAGCCATTACAACAACCCGTCTTTTGGTTATGGTGGCTATTGCCTGCCCAA
>DAIUBZ010000339.1:0-1314 GCA_036846445.1 Sphingopyxis sp.
AATCCGTCATGCCGTCATAGCCATGCACGGCGCAGCCGCGCGCCAGCTAAAGCTTCGACAGATGATAGGTCATAAATCCGGCCGATCCGGTGATCAATATTCGCTAAATGATCGGGCCGCTAATTTCGCGGCTGCTGCAAATCGCCCGCCGCATCTGACGCCGGGCCAACTCGTGCCGCCACCAGGGACCGACCCCCAAGCGGGACCAGCGCCACTCCGGCAATGTCCAGATCCACCGGCTGGGATAGGCCGATGCTGTTGAATGCCAGCTGCACCAGAAACCAGTCGCAACCTGTTATGGCCTGGGGCAAAACCGCCGACAGGCCGCTGCCACCCGCGACCGCACGCAATTTCGCGCTGACCACTTGTTTGCGATCAGATGCGCATTGCAACCTTGCATCCAGCAATCCGCCGGGTGCCGCGCTCGCCAAGTTGGGGCCGCTGATCCCCAGACCATAGCGACCGGCGGGCAGGCGGACCAATTGTTCGATCAACACCCCGCTGCGGTCCGGCAACATCGACAGCGACGCTCCCCCATCCTGCAACGGCGCGGCAACAAAATCGCTGACACTGACGAACCGCCAACCGCCCGCTGGCGGCAGGAAATTCGGAAATTGCAGCGCCGGATCACGCAGCAGACTGCTGGAGGATGTCGCAGACCGCCGCAACCGGGATGGGGCAAGGTCGGCTGCCAGTCGCACCGCCCGATCATATTGGCCGCCCGCGGTCAGCGCCTCAACCAGCCGCGGATCGAATCGCGTCACATCCCGCTGCTGCCACGGCGCCCGGGACAAGCGGCCGCGCAGCTCAGCCGCATTGCCCAGTGCTGACGGAGCCTTCAGCACGGCCGCCCAGTAGGCATCCGCCCAATTGGGCTTGGCACCCAGCAATGGCTCAAGCGCATCGACCGCCTCGTCAGCCGGCATCGCCTGAACCAGCAGTTTGACATATTGGGTCGCCATCCCCCGATCCGTCTTGCTGCCCCGATCAAGCCAGCGCATCGCCGCTGGCAGATCGCCCTGCTGCACCGCATCCTGGAACAATATTGTCGTTCCCAATTGCTCGCGCCGCGACAGTTTCGCGGCTTGGGCCGCCAATTTTGCCCGCTCCGCGCCATCAGCGACGCCCACTGCGGCGACAATCATCGCCCGCACCGCCAATGGCTCGCTGGCATAGGATGCGCGCGCCAATGGCAGCGCGCCCGCATCCACACTCAACGCTGATGATCCCTCAGCAGGCGGCTTCAATTGGCCATAGGCCAAATTGGCCCGGGCGAGTCCCGTGGGGGCCAGGGAAAAATGGGCCACTGCCTCC
>DAIUBZ010000339.1:1324-1878 GCA_036846445.1 Sphingopyxis sp.
GGTCTGGCGGTCTGTTGACCGATCGCGAATGATGCACGTCCGACCAATATTGCGGCGAACAGCGCGGCAACCAAGGCAGCCACCGTCAAGACCATATTGCCGCGACCGACAGCCGATGCGTCGCCGTTCAGTTCACTGTCCGTGGCCGCTGCCATCATGGCTTCAACGCAGGTTCGGTCCGGTCAACTCCATAGCCATAGCCATAGCCATAGCCATAGCCATAGCCATAGGCACCATTGCGGGCGCCCACCCGGTTCACCACTGCCCCGAACAGGCGGCTGCCCACCATGCGCAATCGGCCCACCGCATTGTCGATCGACCGCAATTTGGTCTCGTTCGCCTCGATAACGAACAGCAGGCCGTCAACCTGTTGCGCCAAAATCGGCGCGTCGGCCAGACCCAGCACCGGCGGGCTGTCGATCACCACATGGTCAAACTCACCTCGCAACAGCTCAATCAGCTGGGCCAGCCGCGGGCTGGACAAAAGTTCCGCGGCGTTGGGCGGCTGTGGCCCGGTCGTCAGAATCTGGAACTCACGGTCATCCGCGCGCTGC